>JAFAHH010000601.1 GCA_019237355.1 Acetobacteraceae bacterium
GCGCCGAGAGAGGGTCATTATTCAGCCCGCCTGCCCAGGCGCACGATTACATATCGGTCAGCGCTACATAGATTCCTTGCCATACCTCGGTCGGCACCCGATTCACCTCCGCGTTCCAAAAGCCGATCACACCATAAGCTTGCTCGACGAGATAAGCCCTCTTGACAGCCTCTCGCTCCAACCGCTCGGTATATGGGCCGCCGTCATGTTCGATAATCAGCCCCGGTTTGAGACCACACAAAGTCGCAATGTAAGGACCGCGGCGATGCTGGCGGGGGAACTTCCAGTCGGCCATATGTTTTCCTTGAAGTGGCTGCCATAACTTGCGCGCCGTCGCGGTTGCTTCCCGCTGCGGTCGCCACGTCTGCGCCATTTCGTCAACAGACTCTATAATAATCACTCGGCGCGCGCTGAGTAAGGACCCTTGTATCTCTAAAAATGCTGCCCAAGATAGATCCAAGCGTGGCAGATCGCAGGACCCTGGGTCGAATGAGGCCGTGGGAGAGCTGGAATCGCCGCGCTTGGAGCAAAACCGATCTCAAGTTCGAACAGTCGCAGGAACCGGTAACCAGCCAGGTCGCATTGCGCAAGGTGGAATTCGATCGGTGCACATGGAGGGGCAGATGGACGGTCAGGAAGTTTATGTGGGAGTGAATGTCTCGAAAGAACGGCTGGACGTTGCGCTGCGGCCGAGCGGGGAGTTCTTCTCCGAGGCCAACGATAAGCGGGCGGTGAGCCGTTTGCTCAAGCGGCTTATGGCGCTGAACTGCACACGCTTGGTGGTGGAAGCCACCGGTGGTTACGAAACCGTGATGGTCGCCGCGCTGTGCGCGGCCGGCTTGCCGGTAGTGGTGGTCAATCCACGGTGGGTGCGGGATTTCGCCAAAGGCATTGGCTGGCTGGAAAAGACCGACCGCATCGATGCCCAGCTGCTGGCGCTGTATGCCGAGCGGGCCGAGCTCAAGGTTCAGCACTTGCCGGACGCGACGACCCGCCAGTTGCGGGAGCTGTGCGCCCGACGCCTGGACCGGCTGGAGATGATTGACACTGAGCGCAACCGCTTGGAGCATACCACCAGTGCGGTGCGGCGCGAGATCACCAGCCATATCAATTACCTGCGCAAGCGGCTTAAGCGCCTCGAGCGCGATATCGACCGGACGGTGCGTGGCTCGGAACTCTGGTGGCACAAGGACCAGCTGATGGACAGCGTCCCCGGCGTGGGGCCCACCCGGCGCGCATGTGCTTTGGCCTGGCTGCCTGAACTGGGACAACTGAATCGAGGCGAAGCCGGCAAGCTGGTGGGGGTTTTGCCGCTGCCCGACGACAGCGGCAAAACCCGCGGCTCTCGGCGCATCGCCGGCGGCCGTGGCCCGCTGCGCAAAGTGCTGTTCATGGCCACCATGGGGGCGATGCTGCACAATCCTCATCTGCGTGCCTACTACGATCACTTACGCGCCCGCGGCAAGCAGCACAAGGTCGCCTTGGTGGCGACCATGCGCAAGCTGCTGCTGATTCTTAACGCCATCATTAAAACCGATACACCTTGGAGTGAGTCATGTCTCAAAAGCCTATGAAGCGAGCACCGGCGCGTTGTTCACAAGTCCACAGGCGGGATACTTCCCACCTTCCCAGAGCCTGTGGGCCTTGTGGGCAACGCGCCTCCCGCAATTCCGATGACTTGACTTTCAAGACAGTCGCTCTCCCGCCGCGCCAAGAGTGCGCGGCGGCCTCTCCCTGAGAGGGCGGACGCAACCCCAACCATGCCCGATTGGCTGATCTGTTCACCAAATGTAAAAACTCCAAGGACAGGCTTCCAACCTGTCAAGCCCGGCTGGAAGCCAGTGCCACCAGGAATGACAACCAGGACCGCACAGGCGCAGAACCTTTCTCACTATGTTGTGCAAGACTCAATAAGGTTCCGGAACCTCATCCACTTATACCTGCCTCTCGCCCGCTCCTGCCTGTCCTTCTCCCGCTCTCTTGCGCGAGGCGAGGTGAGGATGATTGGCGGGAGAGGGTAGGGTTCTTCGATTCATCCGCCTTAGACATAATCGTCCGGGTCGCCCATCGGCAGCCCAAAAGCACTTCTGCCGAGAAATTCAATACTCTCGTCGCTATCGAACGGATGGTACAGGCCGGCGCGCACGTCACGATAGAAACGCTCCAATGGCAGCCGTTTGAAATAGGACGAACCACCTACCGCGCGCAATGCGAGGTCAACCACTCTGACCGAATTCTCGCGCGCGATCAGGCATGCAGCGATTGCTTTGCGTGACCAGTTGCTCGGCTCGTCATGCTCCACGTCCGCCGCCGCCTTCCACATCGCCGCCCTCGCTCCTTCTATCAGCATCTCCATCTCGCCGACCTTATTGAACACTGCGGGCAAATGGCTCATTGGCTTCTTCAACGGATAGCGGGGCCGATCACGCATAAAGTCAACCACGAAATCGCGGGCCGCCACCGCAATACCTATGTATGGTGCGCCGATCGAAAATGGCGCCTTGGCGAATACTCGCGTGATCATTGCGCTATTCGACACCGCCCGGCGCAGGATAACCGCCGAATCAGGTACGAATGCGTCTTTTAGTTCCGAGCCGCACGAAGCCGTAGACCGCATCCCCATCGTATGCCAGTCGTCTTTAAAGATCAGGCCCGGCGTGTTTTTCGGCTCGACGAAAAAGGTAATAATCGTCGGCCGCTCAGGCGCGTCGTTCCAGGTGGCCTCGGCGAAGAAGTAATCGAGCCGGATGCTTTGGGTGCCGAAAATTTTGCGGCCGTTGACCAAAAAGCCGCCGTCCACCCGCCGTGCCTCGGTACGAGGGCGCAGATTGATTACGGCATTGTCCGGTTCGGAGCCCGAGCCGCCGCATATAAGCCGTTCGCGCCCGATCCTTTCCAGCTTTTCCGTGATGCTCGCCGTTTCAACCACCACCCGGGGCAGTTCATCGCGCCGGGGCCGTTCGTCACGTGGTTTGCTGGAGCGAGGCCGGTTGGATCTCTGGTAGAGATCGATCAGCAGCCCCAGCACGTTAAAATGCATGTTGATGGCGAGAGAAGTGGCCCCGTCGCCCTGCGCCAGCCGCTCCTGGGCCTTGATCCGTTCAAGCAAGCTTGCGCCCAGCCCGCCGAA
>JAFAHH010000803.1 GCA_019237355.1 Acetobacteraceae bacterium
AGATACGGAGAGACCAAGAGAGTGGATCGAGCGCAAAAGCGGGAGTTCGTTTCCTCCCTCGCTCAGGTGTTCGCGGCGACGTCGATGGTTGTGGTTACCCGCAATGAGGGGCTGACCGTGGCCGAAGCGACCGATCTGCGGCGCCGGATGCGAGCGGCGGGGGCGACCTTCAGAGTCGCGAAGAACCGGCTCGCCGCCCTCGCCGTGGACGGGACCCGATTCGACGGTATCAAGCCACTGCTGAAAGGGCCCACGGCCCTTGCCTGGGCGGATGACCCGGTCGCTGTGGCCAAAACGACCGTTGAGTTCGCCAGGACCAACGAGAAGCTCGTGCTGGTGGGCGGCGCCCTCGGTCCCCAGACGCTCGATGCGTCCGGGGTTCGGGCGCTGGCCGAATTGCCGAGCCTGGATACGCTGCGCGCGCAACTGGTGGGGCTGATCGCCACACCGGCCACGCGCATCGCCGGCGTACTCCAGGCACCCGGCGGACAGCTCGCGCGGGTCTTCGGGGCCTATGCCAAGAAGGACGAGGGAAGCGAGCCCGCCGCGGAGGCGGCGTAACCTCAACGACGGCGGACGCCGCATGAGAGAAGCCACCGCCGAGGCGGCATAACAGAAAGCCAGCGCCGGAGGCCGCATACCGGCCGCCAGCGGCTCAGCTCTGCATACCAGAAGCGACCAGAACTGGCTTGAACGAACCGAAGTAAGGCCTAGATTTGGGGACAGACGAAAATGGCTGATTTACAAAAGCTGGTTGACGAGCTTTCCAGCCTCACTGTGCTAGAGGCTGCCGAGCTCTCCAAGTTGCTGGAGGAAAAGTGGGGGGTTTCCGCCGCTGCACCGGTCGCGGTGGCGGCAGCTCCGGCTGCCGGCGCCGCTGCCGCGGCGCCTCCGGTTGAGGAACAGACGGAGTTCACCGTCGTCCTCGCCAAGGCTGGCGACAAAAAGATCAACGTCATCAAGGAAGTGCGCGCCATTACGGGCCTCGGCCTGAAAGAGGCCAAGGATTTGGTCGAGGGCGCGCCCAAGACGGTGAAGGAAGGCGTGAGCAAGGACGAGGCAGCGAAGCTCAAGAAGGTGCTCGAGGATCAGGGCGCCTCGGTCGAGATCAAATAACGGCTCGAAGCGAACAGAAGGGCGCTCGCCCCAAGCGGGCGATGTGCCTGCCGGCGACTATAGGGCCGGGCGGGAATCACGCGATTTCCGCCCATTTTCGCCGTTCCCCACAAACCTGATTGCGTAAACCCCCAGCGGCTGGGGGAAGGCGAGCCGCATACGGGCTAAGAGGCAGGGCAGCAGGACAATAGATGAACGCCATAACCAGGTCCTTTACTGGAAGCAAGCGCATTCGCAGAAATTTCGGGCGCATTCCCGAAGTCGCGCAGATGCCCAACCTGATCGATGTGCAGCGCGCGAGCTACGAGGCCTTTCTGCAGATGAATGTGGGGCCGGATAGCCGCACGCTGACGGGCCTGCAGGAAGTTTTTAAGTCGGTCTTTCCGATCGATGATTTTGCCGGCCGCGGCCGGCTCGAGTTCGTCTATTACGAGCTCGAAGAGCCAAAGTACGACGTCGAGGAATGCATCCAGCGGGGCATGACCTATGCCGCGCCGCTGAAGGTCGTTTTGCGCCTGATCGTCTGGGATGTGGATGAAGACACCGGCGCTCGATCGATCCGCGACATCAAGGAGCAGCCCGTCTATATGGGCGACATGCCGCTGATGACGGATAACGGCACCTTCATTATCAACGGCACCGAGCGCGTCATCGTCAGCCAGATGCACCGCAGCCCGGGCGTGTTCTTCGATCACGACAAGGGCAAGACCCACAGCAGCGGCAAGTATTTGTTTGCCGCGCGGGTGATTCCCTATCGCGGCTCCTGGCTGGATTTCGAGTTCGACAGCAAGGACCTCGTTTACGTCCGCATCGACCGCAAGCGGAAGCTCCCGGTCACCACTTTGCTTTACGCGCTTGAAAGCGCCCACACCGAGGCACTGCGTGCTGCCCGGGCGGCCCAGGGCGAAGCCCTCGATCCGGCCGAGGTGCGGGGCATGGATGGCGAGGAGATTCTCAATTATTTTTATGGCCAGGTCGTGTTCACCCGAACCGAGAAGGGGTGGGCGCGTCCCTTCGATCCTGAGGCGTTCCGCGGCTTGAAGCTGCTTGAATCCCTGGTGGATGCCGATACCGGCGAGGTTGTGGCCGAGGCGGACAGCAAACTTACGGTCCGCGCCGCACGCAAGATCGCGGAGAAGACCAAGGAGGTGTTGGTCGGCCGGAGCGACTTGCTTGGCCGCTATGTCGCCGAGGATTTGGTCAATACCCAGACTGGCGAGATCTATGCCGAGACTGGAGAGGAGCTGGCGGAAGCGCGCCTCGCCGCCCTTGAAGCGGCGGGAATTACACGGCTGCCCACCCTGGCGATCGATCAGGCGAATGGCCCGTGGCTTCGCAACACCCTGGCGACCGACAAGAACACCAATCGCGATGATGCACTGGTCGACATCTATCGCGTGATGCGTCCTGGGGAACCGCCCACCCCGGAGAGTGCGGAAGCGATGTTCCGCAGCCTGTTCTTCGATCCCGACCGCTACGACCTTTCGGCGGTCGGCCGGGTAAAGATGAATATGCGGCTCGGGGTGGAGTGCCCCGACACCGTGCGCGTGCTGCGCAAAGAAGACATTCTGCGCACCGTGAAGATCTTGTGCGAATTGAAGGATGGCCGGGGTACCATCGACGATATCGATAACCTCGGCAACCGGCGTGTCCGCTCCGTGGGCGAGCTGATGGAGAATCAATATCGGGTCGGGCTGCTGCGTATGGAGCGCGCCATTCGCGAGCGCATGGGCAGCATCGACATCGATACCGTGATGCCGCACGATTTGATCAATGCGAAGCCGGCCGCCGCAGCGGTGCGGGAGTTCTTCGGGAGCAGCCAGCTTTCGCAGTTCATGGATCAAACCAACCCGCTGAGCGAGGTCACGCACAAGCGGCGCCTCTCAGCGCTAGGCCCTGGTGGCCTGACGCGCGAGCGCGCCGGGTTTGAGGTGCGCGATGTGCATCCCACCCACTATGGCCGGATCTGCCCGATTGAGACGCCCGAGGGGCCGAATATCGGGCTGATCAATTCGCTTGCGACCTATGCCCGGGTGAACAAATACGGCTTCATCGAAACGCCGTATCGTCTGGTCCAGAATGGCCAGGTCCAGAATGAGTGGCGCTACCTCTCCGCCATGGAGGAGGAGAAGCTGGTTGTCGCCCAGGCCGATGCCGCGCAAGACGAGGACGGCCATTTCAAAACGGATTTGGTTTCGGTACGTAAGCAGGGCGACTTCCGCCTGGTTCGGCCAGAAGAAGTGACGGCGATCGACGTTTCGCCCAAGCAGCTTGTTTCGGTCGCTGCCGCGTTGATTCCATTCCTGGAGAACGACGACGCCAACCGCGCCCTGATGGGATCGAACATGCAGCGCCAGGCGGTGCCGCTGATCCAAGCTGAGGCCCCACTGGTAGGCACCGGGATGGAGGCCGCGGTCGCCCGCGACTCCGGCGCGACGATCATCGCGCGGCGGCCGGGTATCGTCGATCAGATCGACGGCGCCCGGATCGTGGTGCGGGCGACTGGCGAGGACGGCGCCACCCGCGGGGTCGATATTTATCGGCTGCGGAAGTTCATGCGGTCGAACCAATCGACCTGCATCAACCAGCGCCCGCTGGTTCGGGTCGGCGACCGGGTTTCGGAAGGGGAGATCATTGCGGATGGTCCTTCCACGGAACTTGGCGAGCTCGCGCTCGGCCGCAACGTGCTCTGCGCGTTCATGCCGTGGAATGGGTATAATTTCGAGGACTCGATCCTAATCAGTGAACGTATCGCACGCGATGACGTGTTCACCTCGATTCATATCGAGGAATTCGAGGTGATGGCGCGGGACACGAAGCTCGGCCAGGAGGAGATCACCCGCGACATTCCCAATGTCGGCGAGGAAGCGCTTCGGAACCTCGACGAAGCCGGAATCGTCTATATCGGCGCCGAAGTGAATCCCGGCGACATCCTAGTGGGCAAAGTCACGCCCAAGGGTGAAAGCCCGATGACCCCGGAAGAGAAGCTGCTGCGCGCGATCTTCGGGGAGAAGGCGTCGGACGTGCGCGACACGTCGCTGAAACTGCCGCCGGGGGTGACCGGGACGGTGGTGGACGTGCGCGTGTTCAGCCGGCGCGGCATCGATAAAGACGAACGCGCCATGGCGATCGAGAAGGCCGAGATCGACCGGCTGATGAAGGACCGCGATGACGAGCGTGCCATTCAGGAGCGAAGCTTCTACAACCGGCTCCGGGAGAAACTACTGGGCCAGAAA
>JAFAHH010000854.1 GCA_019237355.1 Acetobacteraceae bacterium
CTCCGGATGTGCATCTCGGCTCAGGCTCGGAACCTACACTGATCCGCCTCCGGTACTGGGGCTGCTCGTCCGGACGTCCGTCAACGCCGGAGCTGACCCGCCGCCGGCCGTGCCCTGGCGCCGCGCTGAACCGGGCTGAGCGGCGCGGGTCGTGGCCCGCCCATAATGTTACTGCTTAGCAACATGCCCTGCGAGGCATGAGACCGGTGGTAATCATGCTATCCGGCTGGCGTCTGCTGGCGCAGGCGTGAGCCAAACTGTATGTTCTCATTGGTCTTAGTCGAACTCGGAGTTCAGCTTGCGACGACGCGCGCCTCCGCCCGCGCTACCTCCCGCAACTCAAACTTCTGAATCTTGCCCGTGCTGGTCTTTGGTAACGGACCGAACGAAATATGCCGCGGGCATTTGAAGGAGGCCAGATGCTGGCGGCACCAGGCCGTGATCTCAGCGGCCGTGACCTCGGCGCCGGGTTTAAGCGTGATGAAGGCTTGCGGGGTCTCACCCCATTTAACGTCGGGCCGGGCCACAACCGCCGCTTCCATCACCGCCGGGTGCTTGTAGAGGGTCTCTTCCACTTCGAGCGACGAGATATTCTCGCCACCAGAAATGATTACGTCCTTGGCCCGATCCTTGATCTCCAAATAATTGTCGGGATGGCGCACGGCGAGGTCCCCGGTATGGAAATAGCCCCCCTCAAAGGCCGCCCGCGTGGCCTCTGGGTTCTTCAAATACCCCATCATGACAGTATTGCTGCGAATAGCGAGCTCGCCGATTTTGCTCGCATTCGCGGGAACGGGCTCCATGGTGTCCGGATCGAGCGAGGTCGCTTCCTCGGCCATCACGTGCCCGACCCCCTGGCGCGCCATGAAGGCCGCTTTCTGCTCAAGGGTCATCTCGTCCAGGCCCGGTTGCCAGAGGCAGATCGTGGCCGGCCCGTAAGTCTCGGTAAGGCCATAAAGGTGGGTGATCTGGAACCCGAGCCTTGCGGTTTCCGCAATCACGGTGCTCGGCGGGGCGGCGCCGCCGGTCGCAATCTGGACCTTTTGTCGGAAGGAGCGCGGGGCCTCTTCCGGTGCATGGATCAGCATCCCAAGCACAACCGGAGCGGCGCAGAGATGGGTCACCCCACAATCCGCAATCGCCGCATAGATGGGTCCTGCCTCCACCCGGCGAAGACACACATGGGTCCCGCCCACCATCGTCACCGCCCAGCTATAGGTCCAGCCATTGCAATGGAACATCGGCAAGGTCCAGAGATAGACGCTCTGGGGCGTAAGCTGGAACGAAAGGGCATTGGCCGCGGCGTTCAGGTAAGCGCCACGATGGTGCACCACGACGCCCTTCGGGTCGCCGGTCGTCCCCGACGTGTAGTTCAGCCCGATCGCGTGCCACTCGTCGTCCGGCAAGCGGATCGGATGGCTTGGATCTCCTTGCGCGATAAAACTTTCATAATCGGTCTCGCCGATACGCTCGCCTTCGATATCGGCGATATCGATGACCAGGATTTTGGATCCGAGCTCATCGAGGCCCTGGCGCATCACGCGCGCGTGCTCCGTATCCGTCAGCAGAACCTTTGTCTCCGAGTGGCGCAGGATAAACGCCACAGCCGACCCGTCGAGCCGTGTGTTGATCGAGCAAAGCACGGCGCCGAGCATGGGAACGCCGTAATGGGCCTCGATCATCTCCGGTATATTCGGCGCCATGATCGCGACCGTGTCCCCCTTGCCCACGCCTGCGCGTGCCAGGGCGGATGCCAGCCGGCGGCATCGCTCATCGAACTGCGAATAGGTATATTGCCGGCGGCCATGGATAATCGCTGTCCGATTGCCGTAGATGTACGCGGCGCGCTTGAGGAACGACAAAGGCGAGAGTGGGACGTAATTGGCCGGGTTGCGATCCAGCCCAGTCTCGTAAATGGACACGTTGCCTCCTTTTCGCCGATATTCCTGGCATCCAGGCCAAGGCGTCCGGGCCAGCATAGGAAGGTTGGCTGGCGTGGCAAAGACCGGGCATCCACCCGGCTGAGCTAGGGGCACAGATGGCGATGGGGTAATCCAAACTCTGGTTGCAGCCGACTCGCCGCGCATGGCAGAGGAAATCATGCTATCCCGACGGATCATCCTTGCTGCCGCTATCGCTTCTCCTTTGGCGACGGCAGCGCATGCCGAGAGCTTCCCTGAATTCCTGGCGAGCGTCCGGGGCCAAGCTCTCCGGTCGGGCATCTCCCAGACTACCGTGGATCGGGCGCTGGCGCGTATTCGGCCGAACCCGCAGGTGATCGAGCACGACCGGCATCAGCCCGAATTCACCTTGACCTGGGCGGAGTACCGGGCGCGTGTCCTGTCGGAGCAGAAAATGGCGAATGGCCGGGTTGCCTTTCGCGACAACGCCCGGCTCCTCTCAGCCGTCAGCGAGCGCTATGGAGTCGCGCCTGGGATCGTCGTAGGGATTTGGGGGCTGGAGAGTGCCTACGGCGCGATCACCGGGGATTATAACGTGATCGAAGCACTCGCCACCCTCGGCTGGGAAGGCCGCCGGGCTAATTTCTTCCGCACCCATCTAATCACGGCATTGCGTATCCTCGATGAGGGCGATGTCAGCTTTTCGCGAATGACGGGCAGCTACGCTGGGGCTATGGGTCAACCGCAATTCATGCCCGATTCGTTCGTTCGCTATGCTGTCGATTTCGATAATGACGGCCGGCGCGATATCTGGGACAGCAAGCCCGATGTTTTGGGCTCCATTGCCAATTATCTGGCCAAGAACGGGTGGCGGTCAGGCGAACCTTGGAGCCAGCCGATAGTTGTGCCGGACAATTTCGATCCGCGCTTGGCTGGGCGCGAGACCCCTCGTTCGCTTGGTGAATGGGAGCAGCTTGGAGTTCGCCGGGCCGATGGAGCCCGTGTCGCCCATCCCGAGCTTCCCGGCGCCGTTGTCCTCCCTGATGGACCCGGCGGAGACGCCTTCATGACCTACGCTAATTTCAATGTGGTCCGGAGATACAATCCCTCCGATTTTTATGCCTTGGCCGTCGGCCTGCTCGCCGACTCGGTTATTATCTGAGCGGCGCGCTTGCAGCGGGCCCGAACGTCTAGGATGGGTGGATCGCCATGGAAGCAGATATTCCCGTAACCAACCCAGCGGGCCGGCGCCTTTTCCTTTTCGGCGGCGTCGCTGGATGCTTCATTCTGGGGCGCGCTGCCGAGGCCCGGTCTGGCGCCGCGCAGAGCCACCATTCCCGGCAAGCTCCTCCCGCCGAGCCGGTTGGCACTCCAGCCAACACACCCTTGGGCCCGATCAACGTCGCGGCGAAGTGGGCCATTGTCGTTGATTACACCTCGGGCGCTACGTTGCTGGAAAAGAACGCTGACGCGCCCATGCCTCCCTCCTCTATGACCAAGATCATGACCGCCTATTTGGTCTACAGCGCGCTCCGATCCGGCAAGCTTGCGCTGACCGACGAGTTACCCGTAAGCGACCGCGCTTGGCGGATGGGCGGATCGAAAATGTTCGTCCAGGTCGGCACTAGGGTCAGCGTCGAAAATCTGATCCGCGGGATGATCGTACAATCCGGCAACGATGCATGCGTGGTTCTCGCCGAGGCGATTGCCGGGTCTGAAGAAGCCTTTGCCGAGCAGATGAATAAGAAGGCCAAGGAGCTGGGTCTCAAAGACACCCACTACACCAACGCGACGGGCTGGCCAGATCCCGAGCTCCGGACCACCTGCCGCGACCTCGTAAAACTTGCTGGCGCAGTCATCCGGGATTTCCCGGAATATTATCACTATGATTCCGAGAGAACATTCCGTTACAACAATATAGAGCAGGCCAACCGCAACCCTCTGGTGCAGAAAGGGACTGCCGACGGATTGAAAACCGGGCACACGCAGGAAGGCGGTTTCGGTTTGGTCGCTAGCAGCTTGCGTGGCGGCCGGCGGGTCATCCTTGTGCTGAATGGGCTGACCTCCTCGCATCAGCGCGCGGAGGAGGGCGACCGATTGATGGAGTGGGCGTTCCGGGATTTCGAGGATGTTACCCTGTTCGCGGCCCATGAGCCGGTCGACCGAGCCCCCGTGTGGCTGGGATCCAGCTCCACGGTGCCGCTCGTTGGATCGCACGATCTGGTGGTTACGATGCCGCGCCAATGGCGGAGCAAGGCGCATATCGCCGTGACTTATTATTCGCCGATTCGAGCCCCGATCACCCGGGGTGATGTGGTCGGTAAGCTTGTGGTTTCAGGTCAGGGTGTACCGTCCCTCGAAGTTCCGCTGATAGCTGGGGAAGATGTATTTAAGCTGGGTCTACCCGGCCGGGCCATCGCCGTGTTATCGCATTACGTTATCGGGACCTAGAGCAGATCGCGATCAGGTGGAATCGCCGAAGGCGATCCACATCGCGTGACCGGGACCCATCGCGCTCGCGCGATAGGAGCCCAAATTTGCTCCCGAACAGAACTAAAGTCTTGGTTCTGCGAGCGCGATCCAGGTTTCCGACGCTTCCCCCTCAAGCTATCCCGCTCGAGGCACATTGCAGTGCCGCCGCGGCACGCGACCCCGGTTGGCGGGCTGGGCGGGCCGTCCTAAACTAGTTGAGAGTGCCGCAGCCACATGTGGCCTGCTGGGTCCAGGAGCGAATCATGACCGAGAAGCTGGTGATTGCACCTTCGATCCTCTCAGCCGATTTTTCCGAGCTCGGTAAAGAAGTCGCAGAGCTCGCGGCGGCCGGGGCGGACTGGGTCCATGTCGATGTGATGGACGGGCATTTCGTTCCCAATATCACCATGGGACCCAATGTGGTGAGCGCGCTGCGCCCGCATACCGGGCTGCCGCTTGATGTGCATCTGATGATTGCCCCGGCCGATCCCTATCTGGGAGCCTTCGCCAAAGCCGGGGCCGACCGAATCACGGTTCACGCTGAGGCCGGCCCGCACCTGGATCGCTCCCTGCACGTCGTTCGTGCCCTGGGAAAGAAAGCGGGTGTCGCCATTTGCCCGTCGACGCCGCCCGATGTCGTGGAATACGTGCTGGATAAGCTTGATCTTGTGCTGGTTATGACCGTCAATCCTGGGTTTGGCGGCCAGGCGTTCCTGAGGCCGATGTTGGAAAAGATCCGGCGGGTGCGGGCGATGATTGCCGCCAGGCCGATCCGGCTGGAGGTGGATGGTGGGATTTCGCCCGAAACAGCGCGGGACTGTGTGAGAGCAGGGGCGGACACGTTGGTCGCTGGGTCAGCAGTGTTCCGGGGCGGGGCGAGGGCGTTCGCAGAGAACATTGCCGCACTGCGCGATGCAGCCAGCATTATTTCGTGCTAGAGCGCGATGGCTTGAGGCGGAATCGTCAGAAAAGCCTGAATCGCGCTGTCAAGCCAGAAATCCTAGAGCATGATGACTTCGACCTGAAGTCATCATGCTCAGAGTTTTGCTTAAGAGCGCGACTGAGGCTTTCCGGCGGATTCTGCCTCAACCCATCCCACCCTGAAACAATGACATCTGATGCTCAGCAGTGTCCGGCGAGTGAGTCCCAGGAACGGCAAACCTTGTGGTATCCAGGCCTGGCCGGCCCTCATCCAAGCCATATTGCCGGGCTGCGCGCCCAAACCGGCGCAGGAGCAAATCGGCATAAACGCCATTTCCAGTGAAACGGTGGCCGAACCGTGAGTCGTTCAGATTGCCCGACCGGGTTTGCCGAATAAGGCTCAGCACATGCCGCGCCCGATCCGGAAAATGCTCGTGCAGCCAAGCCTCGAACAACTCGCGGAGCTCATGTGGCAGCCGCAGGAGCACATACCCTGCATGCCGCGCCCCGGCCAATGCGGCGGCCTCGAGGATCTTTTCGATTTCTGCATCATTGAGCCCTGGGATCATGGGTGCGGCCATTACGCCGACCGACACCCCTGCGCGCGAGAGTTCGGCGATCGCGTGCAACCGGCGTGTCGGGGCGGCCGCCCGCGGCTCCATGCGCCGGGCGAGGGCGGGATCTAGGGTGGTGACCGAGACATAGACACGGGCCAGGTTCTGCCGGGCCATCCTCACCAGAATATCGAGATCACGGAGCACGCCCGCCGATTTGGTCACGATGCTCACTGGGTGATTGAACCGGTTGAGCACTTCCAGCACTGAACGGGTCAGTTTGAGCGTGCGCTCGACCGGCTGATAGGGATCGGTATTTGAGCCGAGCGCTATCACGCGCGGCCGGTACCCTGGCTTGCGCAGTTCTTTCTCAAGCAGCCCTGCAATCTCGGGCTTGAATAGAAGCTTGGTTTCGAAATCAAGGCCCGGCGAGTAACCGAGATAGGCGTGTGAGGCGCGGGCGTAGCAATAGATACAGCCATGCTCACAGCCGCGATAGGGATTTATCGAACGGTCGAAGCCGATGTCCGGGCTCTGGTTCCACGCGATGGCCGAACGTGACGAGTCTCGGATCAGCGTCGTCGGCAGCGGCGGTAGGTCAGCGAAGCACGCGCCGAGGGTACCCCAACCATCGTCAAAGGGCCTTACGTGCTGCTGCTCGAATCGAATGTCGGGATTAAGGGTGGCGCCTCGGCCGCGGCGCCGCCCGGTGGTGGGTAAGGAGCCGGCCGCCATCCGATCGGCCGCGCCAGCGATGGCGAGGGCCGCTATAGGGTCCTTTTCGCGCCGCCCGGCCGCCCAGTCCTTGCCGTGTTCCGGATCCTGCCGCATGATGGATTGTTCCCTAAATGTTCCGGGGAGAATGGCCATCATAGCGGGTGTCGTCAAGAACACAGCCCGAACACAGCTCCGCGAACTCTCCGTTGTCATCCCCGCGCTAAATGCGGCAAGCCGGCTGGCGGCGACACTCAAAGCCCTGACCGGGGATGCCGAGTTGGGCGAGATCATCGTGATCGATGGCGGCAGCACCGATAGGACCCGAACTGAGGCGGCGAACGGCGGCGCGCGGGTCTTCACCGTCGGGCGGGGCAGGGGGATTCAGCTCGCAGCCGGTGCTGAGCAGGCGAGCGGGGCCTGGCTGCTCCTGTTGCATGCAGACACGGTGCTCACTCCAGGGTGGGCGGAAGCCACCGCGGCGCATATGTGTTGCTGGCCGGGTCATGCCGCGTACTTTCGGTTTGCGCTCGACAGCGCTGACCGCCGCGCCCGAACGCTCGAGCGCTGGGTCGCCCGGCGTTGTTCTGTGCTCGGGCTGCCGTACGGGGACCAAGGATTGCTGATCCATCGCGACTTGCTGTGCGCCGTCGGCGGAGTCCGGCCTTTGCCGCTGATGGAAGATGTGGACCTGGTGCGGCGCATAGGGCGCCGGCGCCTGCGCGCGCTGGACATCGCCGCGGTCACTGCGGCGAACCGTTGGGAGCGTGCCGGTTGGGGGCGCCGTTCGGCCCGGAACCTGTTCTGCCTCGGATTATACTTCTTCCGCATTCCTCCAAGCACGATCGCAAGATTGTATGAATGAAGGACACGGTGATCGTTTTTGCCCGGGCGCCACGCCTTGGGCTTGTAAAGCGACGTCTCGCGCGCGAAATCGGCCACCGCCGCGCTTTGCAGTTTCATGCGCGCACGCTTGGCCGCCTGCTTCGCAAGCTCGGTGCTGACCGGCGTTTTCAGAGTGTTTTGGCGATCACTCCAGACCGGGCCCGAATGCCGAGCCTTCCCGCGATCACGCGGATCGGCCAGGGAAAAGGGGACCTGGGCCAGCGAATGTACCGCGCGTTCCGGAAATATCGAACGGCCCGGGTCGCACTTATCGGGAGTGATATACCCGGCCTCAGCACCGGCGATATCGCCAGCGCGTTCCGGGCCCTCGGCAGGTCGGATGCGGTATTTGGCCCAGCCGAGGACGGCGGCTACTGGCTGATCGCGATGTCACCTCGTCGACCCGCCCGGCCGTTTCAGCGGGTGCGCTGGTCCAGCCGGTACACGTTGGGCGATACAGTTGAGAACTTCGCCGGGCGCCGAGTCTGTTTGCTGCGCCGCTTGCGTGATGTCGATACGGCCGCGGATTTGCAAGTCGCTGAGCGCGAAGGTCGCCGGCGATTTGGGTGAGCCGCGTCCCGCCGCAACTTGGGCGGATCCTTTTGCGAGACGGCCCACGCGGCTGACTACAAGCGACTGAAGATCCGACTTTTTTGATTCTTGACGGCGGGCAAGGCTGGTCTCTAGCGTGGGGCTATGGGCACGTTAACGCGCGCTAATCTGGCAGAGGCCATCTATAGACAGGTCGGCCTTTCGCGAAACGAGTCCGCCGATTTGCTGGAGATGGTTCTGGAGCGAGTGAGCGTTGCGTTGGAAGCCGGACAATCTGTGAAAATCAGTGGCTTCGGGACATTTTCTGTGCGCCAGAAAGGGCGCCGCGTAGGCCGGAACCCAAAGACCGGCAAAGAGGTGCCGATTTTACCGCGCCGGGTCCTGGTGTTTCGTCCCAGTCAGGTTTTGCGAGCACGGGTGAATGGATTGTCGCCCACCCAGGACGCTGGGCGTGCGGATGAAGAAGAATGAGCCAGCTCAATCCTCAGGAACTCCCTAGCCACGGCGAGACGATGAGCGGGCGGCTGAAAAAGGCCCCTAACGCATTTCGAACGATCAGTGAGGTGGCGGACGAGCTTCATATCCCGCAACATGTATTGCGCTTCTGGGAGACCCGATTTCCGCAAGTAAAACCGCTGAAGCGCGGCGGGGGCCGGCGCTACTACCGGCCGGAGGATATTGCACTCCTCCGGCGCATATCGGATTTGCTTTATATTCAGGGTTATACAATAAAGGGCGTGCAGCGGCTCCTGCGGGAGGGCGGCGGCAAGCTTTCGGATGACATTCCCCCGCCAACCCCGGACGAGAGGGCGGAAGCGGCCGCAGAGCGAGCTATCCCTATTCCGGCTGAGCCGGACCTCCCCGCGCCCGAGCCGGCGCCATGTGAAGCGGCAGATATAGTGTCGGTTACTCCCGCCGGTTCCAGGGCTGATCCAAACGTCGAACGGCTCCGCGCCGTACTGCGGCATACTTTGAGGGAACTTGAATCGATCCGTTCGTTGCTAGGATCATAGCGTGCTGGTCGATCATTGCGGGTGGGCGCGTGACTTGCTAAACGCATCTATTCTGGCAGTCGGGCAGTAGCGCAGCCTGGTAGCGCATCAGTCTGGGGGACTGGGGGTCGTGGGTTCAAATCCCGCCTGCCCGACCAATCAAATTCAACAGCTTATGAGCTGCTGTTTGAGTGATTCTGAGCTTCTAGGCTCGGCCTAGGCTCAGCGAAAGAGAGCGGACATGCGGGCAAGCTAGGGGCGCCCGCGCCACGGGGATTGGTACAGACCACCGGGCTGCCTGTTTACGGCTCGTTATTTCAACTTGCCTATCGAGGGTCCCGCCCCTACGGACGACCAGGCGCATCAGTTCGCCGCGATCGCCTCGGACCGCGCCAACCTCCCCCTTCTGCTCCACGGGGCAAGCATCGACCAATCCGGTGCGATGTGGGCGCTGTATCGAGCGTCGCTGGGCGTGCCGCCGCAGATCGCGCTCGGCGATGGTGAGACGGCCGGACTCGGGGCGAGCCGGGAAGCCGTCCGGACCCGGCTCGGAGTGCAAGCACAAACTGCTCGGTAACCAACCACCAGGGTCGCTGATGATACGCGTAGACGGTGTCACCATACCCGAAGACCTAATCTCGCTCGAGGCGCAGCTACAGGATGCGCCCGACCCGGCGGCTGCTTGGGAGGTAGCCGCCCGGGGCTTGGTCGTACGCCAGCTTTTGCTCGCTGAGGCTGAGCGGCAGGGCGTGACCGGGATCGCGCCCGAGGAGGGCGAGGCACCCGAGGAAGCCGCAATCCGTTGCTTGCTGGAGACCGAGCTGAAGCTTCCGGAACCCAGCGAGGCCGAGTTGCGCCGCTGGTACGACAAAAATCGTGAGCGGTTGCGTGCGCCCGACCTCTGGCGCGCCCAGCATATCCTGATCGCCGCTAATCCGCGGGATGAGATTGCCTGCGACGCCGCTTGGACCACCGCCGAGCGCTTGCTGAGCCAGGTCGAGGCCGACCCGGATTGCCTACCGAACCTCGCCCGGCAGTGGTCCGACTGCCCGTCAAAGTCCGCGGGCGGGGACTTGGGTTTGATCGAACGCGGTAGCACCGTTCCGGAATTTGAGGCGGTGCTGACTGAGCTGGAGCCGGGGCAGGTCTGCCCCTCGGTGGTGCGAAGCCGCTACGGAATGCATGTGGTGCGGCTGCTGGCGAGAGAGCCCGGCCGGGTGCCGCCCTTCCTCGCCGTGCGCGAGCGTATCGCAGCCTTCCTGCGGGAGGTGAGCTGGCGGCGCGCCGTGCAGGGCTACATCACGATGCTGGCTGGCCGGGCGCGGATCGAAGGGTTCGACTTGTTTGGCGGCGAAGGTGCGCCGCCTCGGGTTGAGGCCTGGCCCGCGGGCAACGCCTGCGTTTCGAGCGAATGCAGCAGCGCTGCCCGTCGCTGACCGGACATTGCAGAGGACCAGCAGCGGTGCGCGAGACCGGCGTCAATACGGTGGGTAGGGTCGATGAGAGCCATCCGGGTGCTGGCTGCCAGCACGCTCGCCTTTCTCGCATGTTTCGCAGTCTGGATGATGTTCGGGGTGATCGGCATCCCGATCCGCAGGGAGCTCCACCTAAACGCCTCCGAGTTCGGTCTGCTCACTGCAACCCCGGTGCTGACCGGCGCCGTGCTGCGCCTGCCGCTCGGGATTTGGACCGACCGGTTCGGCGGCCGGGTAGTGATGACAGTGCTGCTGCTGGTCTGCGCGGTCCCGCTCTGGGCCGCCTCCTATGCTTCAAGGTATTGGCAATTCCTGCTACTCGGCTTGGCACTTGGGCTGGTCGGCGCATCCTTTGCGGTCGGGACTCCCTATGTCGCGCGCTTCTTTCCGCCTGAACGGAAGGGGTTTGCGATGGGCATCTTCGGGGCAGGCACCGCGGGAGCCGCGATTAATATGTTCGTCGCGCCGGCGCTTGTTTCCGCGTATGGCTGGCAAAGCGTGCCGCAGGTGTACGCAGTGGGATTGCTGATTATTGCTGTTGCCTTCGTGCTGTTTTCGGCGCCCGACGAGAACGCGCCGGGCAAGTCGATCCCCGTGCGCCAGCAGCTGCTGGTGCTGAAGGATCCGCGCGTTTGGAAATACTGCCAATATTACTCGATTGTGTTCGGGGGATTTACGGCACTATCGGTCTGGATGCCTCAATATTACGTTGGCGCGTACGGCTTCTCGATTGCTCAGGCCTCGCTTTTGGCAGCATGTTTCTCGCTTCCGGGCGGCGGGTTGCGCGCACTCGGGGGCTGGCTCTCTGACCGGTTCGGCGCCCATTCAGTAACTTGGTGGGTGCTATGGGCAGCGTGGATCTGCCTATTTCTGCTCTCTTATCCGCCGACGGAACTGACCATTCACACGATCCGCGGCCCGGTAAGTTTCCCCATTGCCCTGCCGCCTTGGGTTGCCACGTCACTGCTGCTTGTGCTCGGCATCTGCTTCGCTTGCGGAATGGCGTCCACGTTCAAGTATATTAGCGACGATTTTCCCCAGAATATGGGGATCGTTTCGGGCATTGTCGGCATGGCCGGCGGGCTCGGGGGCTTTGTCCTGCCGATTATGTTCGGCCGCGCTGGATTTGCTGGCCGTGAATTCCAGTTGCTTTATGTTGCTATACGGGATCACCTGGGTTTCGCTCATCATCCTTTACATTACCGAGGTGCGGCGTATTCAGGTGATCACTTGACAACCGGAACTCCACTTAATGCCAGGGAAGCTGTTAATTCCTGGTAGGCGTCCAGGATCGCTTGAACCCTGTGCTTCCTGTGCTGTACGGGTCACGAGCGTGTGCGCCGCAATTCCCGCGTGTGATCTCGCGCGGCTGAGAGCCGCTATGACCATCGTGCTCGCGTCCG
>JAFAHH010000025.1 GCA_019237355.1 Acetobacteraceae bacterium
ATTGCCGCTTAAGACCATCGAAGAGACGGAGGACGGAGGCTTGCGGATCGGCGCACTCGTGCCGAATTCCGACCTCGCTTATCACCCGCTGGTCGCGCAACGTTATCCCTTGCTTGCGAGCGCCATCCTGGCCGGCGCGTCGGCGCAGCTACGCAACATGGCGTCGACCGGAGGCAACCTTCTGCAACGTACACGCTGCTATTATTTTTACGACGTTGCGACCCCCTGCAATAAGCGCGATCCTGGCAGCGGCTGCTCCGCCATTGCCGGCCTCAACCGCATGCACGCGATCCTGGGCACGAGCGACGCTTGCATTGCGACGCATCCGTCTGACATGTGCGTGGCCCTGGCTGCGCTGGATGCCACGGTCTATGTCACCGGCCCGGCTGGGCCGCGAACAATTCCGTTTTTGGATTTCCATCGCCTGCCAGAGAACACGCCGCAGCGCGACACGAACCTCGAGCCGAACGAGATGGCCACGGCGGTCGAGCTACCGGCGCGAGGCTTTGCTGCAAATTACACCTACCTGAAAATCCGCGACCGCCTCTCCTATGCGTTCGCGCTCGCATCTGTGGCGGCCGCGTTGGAGCTAGAAGGGGGCACTATCAAAGAGGGCCGTCTGTCGCTTGGCGGCGTCGCGCACAAGCCTTGGCGCGACCCGGCAGCAGAAGCGACGCTGCGCGGACAAAAGGCCAACGAGGCGGCTTTCATGGGCGCTGCAAACGTCTTGCTGCGCGATGCCAAGGGCTTCGAGCACAACGCCTTCAAGATCGATCTCGCGCGGCGCGCCATCATCCGTGCGCTGACGCAGGCGGCCGCCGGAACCCTGCAGTCGCAGTCCAACAAAAAAATTGCTTGAACAGAAGGCGAGCAGGCCTATGACCACCTACATCGGCACCGCCACATCCCGCGCCGATGGCTATGCCAAGGTCACTGGCGCGGCAAAATACGCGGGCGAGTTTGATGCGACCGCCCTTGCGCACGCCAGCGTCGTTGCATCCACCATCGCGAAAGGCCGTATCGCGCGCATTGACGCGAACGAGGCGCTTTCAGTCCGAGGCGTGATTAGCGTCCTCACCCACCAGAACCGGCCGCGAATGGCAAGCGACGATAGTGCCTACAAGGACGACGTAGCTCCGAAAGGCTCGCCGTTCCGGCCGCTGTACGACGACCAGATTTGGTTCAGCGGCCAGCCGGTCGCGCTCGTGGTCGCCGAGGAGGCGGAGATCGCCCGCTTCGCCGCATCGTTGGTTCGGGTGGACTATAACCAGCAAGCGCATGTCACACACCTGTATCGCCAGCGTGAGACTGCCTTCGCGTTGGAATCCCCCACAGACCCGTCGCAAAACCCGTTTGCTCCCCCAAGGCCGCGTGGCGCGGCCGAGCCGGCACTGGCGGCAGCCGAGATGCGCCACAGTGGCGAGTATTATGTCCCGATCCAGCATCACAACCCAATGGAACTGTACGCATCGACGGTAATCTTCGAGAGCGGCGGTAAGCTGAAGATCTACGATAAGACCCAGGGTGTGCAGAACGTGCAGCGCTACGTATGCAGCGTGCTCGGTATGGAGTCGGACGATGTGCGTGTCCTATCGCCTTACGTGGGCGGCGCCTTCGGTTCCGGTCTGCGCCCGCAATATGAAGTCGTTCTGGCGGCTCTGGCAGCCCGGGCGCTGAAACGCTCGGTGCGTCTCGTTCTCACCCGGCGGCAGATGTACGGCCTCGGCTACCGGCCCGCGATGATCCAGCAGATCGAGCTGGGCGCCAATGCCAGCGGAACGCTCGACGCGATCACGCACGAAGCGATCACAGTGACTTCGCAATACGAGGACTTCCATCGGCAAGAGACCGGCTGGTCCGGCCTTCTCTACAAGTGCGCCAACGCGAGATATGCGCACAAGCTGGCGCGGCTCGACCTCCCTACGTCCTGCGATATGCGCGCCCCGAGCGCGGCTACTGCGGTTTATGCGCTCGAATGCGCAATGGACGAACTTGCGGTCGCCCTCAAGCTCGATCCAATCGAGCTTCGCTTACGGTGTTATTCGGATCGCGACCAGCACAGCGATCGGCCTTATAGCAGCAAAAGCCTGCGCGACTGCTACCGTCAGGGGGCGGAAGCTTTCGGTTGGGACCAGCGCAACTCTGAGCCGCGCTCAATGCGTGACGGCGCCGAGCTGGTAGGCTGGGGCATGGCGACGGGCATCTGGGAAGCGCTGCAAGTACCCATCACGGTGCGCATCGTGCTCACGGCCAACGGCCATGCGGAGGTTTCCTGCGCGACTTCTGACATCGGGACCGGCACCTACACGATCATGGCGCAGGTCGCGGCCGATATGCTGGGGTTGCCGATCGAGAACATCACGATCCAGCTTGGCGACTCGACGCTGCCGCAATCGCCGGTCGAAGGCGGATCATGGATAGCCGCGTCGGTATCGAATGGGATCGCCACGACATCCAAGGCCGTGCGTGAGGAATTGTTGCGTCTGGCGCAGCAGATGCCGAACTCGCCGCTTGCGCACGCAACGCCTGCCGAAGTCATGCTTGCCGACGGCAAGCTCGTGAGCAAACGGGATGGATCGCGCGCCGTCTCGATCGCTGAAGCGATGCAGCACGGCGGCGTGGAGCGCATCAACCAGGAGAGATCGACCACCTTCGAGCATGCCGGTCCCCACGCGCACAATACGCATTCGGCGATTTTTGCCGAAGTAAAAGTAGATGAGCAGATTGGCGTCATTCGCGTTACCCGCGTCGTCAGCGCGGTCGCAGCCGGCCGCATTCTGAACACCAAGACGGCGAGCAGCCAAATCATGGGCGGCGTGGTGTGGGGCATCGGAATGGCGTTGCACGAGGAGACGCTCATTGATCACAAATTTGGCCGCATCATGAATGCAAACATTGCAGAATACCATGTGCCGGTGAACGCCGACGTGCAGGACGTCAAGGTAATCTTCGTCGACGAGCCAGACGATGCCATCAATCCCCTCGGCATCAAGGGGC
Source organism: Acetobacteraceae bacterium (assembly GCA_019237355.1). GTDB lineage: Bacteria > Pseudomonadota > Alphaproteobacteria > Acetobacterales > Acetobacteraceae > JAFAHH01. The sequence goes on from JAFAHH010000025.1 coordinate 2,998, forward strand.
TGGGCGAGATTGGCATTGTCGGTGTCGCGTCGGCGATTGCCAACGCTGTTTATCATGCGACCGGTAAGCGCGTGCGCGACCTGCCGATCACGGTCGATAAATTGCAGCGGTGAAGGGCTCCGTTCAAACGCCGCGCCGCTGCCACACAGTGAAAGGCTCCGAAATGCGCAAGGTCAGTTTCTGGAAAGTTGACGTCGACGGGTTCAACATCTTCTATCGCGAGGCAGGGCCGAAAGACGCGCCAGTGCTCCTGCTGCTGCACGGCTTTCCGAGCGCCGGTCACATGTTCCGCGATCTGATTCCACAGCTCTCGGACCAGTTTCGTGTTATCGCGCCCGACCTACCCGGGTTTGGCCAATCGGATATGCCGCGACGGACCAAGTTCAGCTACACCTTCGACAACATTGCGGGGGTCATCGATCGCTTCACTGAAGTGATCGGGCTTAGCCGCTTCGTCATCTATGTCTTCGACTATGGCGCCCCAACAGGCTTCCGCCTCGCAGTGCGTCATCCTGAGCGCATCGCCGCCATTATTTCCCAGAATGGCAATGCTTATGTGGAGGGCCTAAGCGACGGCTGGAACCCGATCCGCGCTTACTGGCAGGACCCGTCGGAAGCGAACCGCGCGGCCCTCCGAGCCCTCCTTTCCCCAGAGACGACCATCTGGCAGTACACCCACGGTGTCGCCGATACGTCCTCGGTTTCTCCGGATGGATACTCGCTCGATAACTTCTATCTGGCACGCCCCGGCGCGGATGAGGTGCAGCTTGATCTCTTCGGCGATTACAAGAGTAACGTCGCGCTGTACCCGGGATTCCAGGTCTATTTCCGCGAACACAAGCCGCCATTTTTGGCGGTTTGGGGCAAGAACGACCCCTTCTTCTTACCGCCGGGCGCGGAGGCGTTCAAGCGTGACATTCCAGGCGCGGAGGTGCACTTCTTCGACACGGGCCACTTCGCGCTTGAGACGCACTGCGATGAGATCGCTGCGGCGATCCGCGATTTTCTCCTGCGTTGCAAGTGAGAGCCATGGCAGCCTTAGCTGCGCTGCTTCAAGTTTAGCCTTCCCAGGAGTCGTCTGATGTGCGCAATCGTTTCGCATCCGCACCGAGCTATTCGGCGGGCGCGACTTCCTCGCGGGTTGACACCGATGCCATCGTCTCGAAGACGCCGTCACGGCGGACGAGCGCATGAAACAGGGCCGCTGCGACGTGCATCAGGATCAAGGCAAAGAACGCGAACGCCAGGAAGAAATGCGCATCCCAAAGCAGCGCATGCAGGCGATCGCTCTGCGGCAGGATCGGCGGTAGGCGCAGGCCTCCAACAAGCACGATCGGGTACGCGGCGGCCGACAGCATTGCCCAGCCGATCAGCGGCATGCCGATCATCAGGACATATAATGCATAGTGCGACAGGTAGGCCGCGAGCTTCATCGGCTCGGGCATGTCGGCCGGCAACGGTGGCGCCCCGTAGCGCAGGCGCACCGCCAGGCGGATCAGCGCGAGCACCAGAATGGTAATGCCAAGCGATTTGTGGATCGTAACGAGCGGCAGGTACTTCGGCTTAACGGTAGACACCATACCTACGCCAATGAAAAGCATCATCAGAACGCAGACGGCGATCAGCCAGTGCAATAGCCGCTGAAGCGGGGTGAAGCGTCGGTGGCTTTCGATCATGGCTTGGCCACCGTCGCCGATCGCGGATAGTCGCTAGCTTCTGCGGTTCTGCGGTCATACGATTTGGCGTAGGCGGACGACCGCGCAGCCGGAAACGGATCGTCCGATGTCTGGATACCGGTGGGCAGAACCGTCGGATCAAAATTGGTATCGCGGCATGGCCCGTCCCGCTCAGCTTCGATTTGCTGCACGATGAGCGTGCCGACCTTGATCGTGCGTCGATCCGCCGGCCAAGCCTTGCTCGGGTCAGCAGTGGGATCACCTGGGTTCGCGATGGTGACCACCATAGTCCAGCGCGCCGGCCCGCTGCGGACCCGGTCGGCGATCTCTTGCTCGAGGAAGTCCGGACCACGCTTCGCGAGCTCTTCCTGCGAAACCGGCACGACTTGGGCGGCGGGCAGGAGCGACCATCGCACCGCATGCTCGGCGCCAGAATTGTCAACAAAGATGAAGGCATTGAGGCCATTGAAGCGATCTTGCGCGTAGCTGCTGGTCCAGGGGGCGCTCTTGGCCCATTCGCCGAACCCCGCGATCTCCGGATGCGCGCTGGCGAAGGTCTTCATCGCATCAGGATCCTTGCTCGAGGAGGCAAGCAGCAGCTCATAGAAAGCTTGCGGCGTTGAGACCGGGAAGACCGGCGGATCGATCATGGCGGTGCGCCATTCCTGCCCATCTGGAGTTGAGATCTGCAGTCCCATCCCACGCACCCGGACGGTCGCATCAGGCGCGTTCGGATCAGGGGTGCCGAGGTTGAACCGCCCAAGAGCGGGATACCGGCCGCGGGGAAAAACTTCCGCCTTCGAAACCTCCGAGCCTGCGCCATTCGCTTCGAACACACCAGTAAAGCAGATGCCTTTAGCGTGATTCCGACGATGGCCCAGTGGAACGCCACTCGGGGACCTAAACGCGTCGACCATCCGGTTGGGCGTGAGGCGCTTGGGCGAAAAGGCTCCCGCGGTATAGGCGAAAGCAGCGGCAGCGCCGGCGATGATGGCCGCGATGAAGACGACCGAGAGAACGACGGAACGCGCGGGCGATAGGCGCGACGGAGGCATCCAACCCTCACTAATGCTTGCGTAAGGCTTACGAAAGATGCGGGCTGAGGCGGACCGCGTGTCCCAGTGCGGCGAACTGAACGCGCCACCCAGTGATACACGCTGAAGCATCTTTCCACGGTATCAGATAAGGCAGCAGCTCTGCAATGAACTCAACCAACACTGGGCGGGGTGGTAATTTGGCGTATGCCACTATGGCGCGTTCCTAGCTGAAGAATGCCGGACTGCCAGCAGAGCTTCCCACCCAGAGAGGAAGGAGATTGACGATGGAAAGCGAACGTCCGCCGCTGCCGCCCTTCACTACAGTTGAAGCCGCTATTCAGAAGGTCCGCCTTGCGGAGGATGCATGGAACGGTCGCGATCCCGAGCGTGTGTCGCTCGCCTATACCCCCGATAGCCAATGGCGGAATCGCGCCGAGTTCCTGCATGGGCGTGAGCAGATCAAAGCTTTTCTGACGCGCAAATGGAACCGCGAGCTCGACTATCGTTTGATCAAGGAGCTGTGGGCCTTCCGCGAGAACCGCATTGCGGTGCGCTTCGCCTATGAGTGGCACGACGACAGTGGAAATTGGTTTCGGTCGTACGGTAACGAGAATTGGGAGTTCGATGATCGCGGTTTGATGCGATGCCGCATCGCCAGCATCAACGATCTCCCGATCCGAGAGAGCGAGCGCCTATACGACTGGGCACTTGGACCTCGCCCCGCCGGCCATCCTGGGCTGACGGATTTGGGATTGTAGCGGTCCCGACTACCGGCCCATACGCAAATTCGGCGGCATTGCCTAACGGGGCGAAACAGCGAGGTACTGCAGATGGCGCCCGTAGAACCGCGAGGGTTTTGGTTGTCATAATCACTGCAAAATATGACCAATCTCGCGGTAGCTCGGTTGAGCGTGCGGCCGTGCAGCGCGTGTGTCCGAAATACACGGATCGCGAACGCCGGCGAATTGGTGCGCCGCCCGATAAGATGCTCCGGGAGCGCTGTCACACGATGGGCATCGTGCAGACCGGGGATGCCCGATTCCTTTCTGACAGTCCTCGGCGTAATTCGACCTCCATCCCATGGGCTCATTGTGGTTGACACCCGCAAGTAGACGATGGACAATAGCTTGCCCGTAAAGATTGCCGAGCAGCCATGCGTTTTGTTCCCGTCGTGCTTACGATCGCTTCAACCTCAGCGCCGGCAATTGCGACCCCCGCTTTATACAATCACGCCGATCGGCACTACTGGGAGCATTGGCACGGGTATCAACGCCAGCGGCGAGATAACCGGATACTTTTACACGGCCGGCCATCCTGGATCCGGGGAGGCCCCCGGGCATAACCCATGCCTTTCTCTGGAACGGTACCGGCGGTTCTGGGATGCGATGCGCGATCGGCTGCAGGAGTTTGCACTGACGCTACATCCGGACAAGACCCGCCTGATCGAGTTCGGCCGCCGCGCGGCGAGCCGACACGCCCAACGTGGGCTTGCAAAACCGGAGACCTTCAATTTCCTCGGATTACCCTCATCTGCGGAAAATCCCGCCAAGGACGCTTTCTCCTGAAAAGGAGGACCCGGCGAGATCGCATGCGGGCGAAACTCGGGGAGATCAAAGAGGAACTGCGACAGCGCATGCACGAGCCGATCCCGGAACAGGGGCAGTGGCTCAAGCAGGTCGTTACCGGTTTCTTCATTACCACGCCGCACCAACTAACAGCACGGCGCTGGAGGCATTCCGCTACTACGTCACGGTCTTGTGGCATAGGACGCTTCGACGACGCAGCCAAAAGCACACACTGACGTGGGAGCGGATGGGGAAAGTGGCGGACTACTGGCTCCCTCGGCCACGTATCCTTCATCCCTGGCCAAGCGATCGCTTTGCCGTCAGGCACCCAAGGTAGGAGCCGAGTGCCCGAATCGGGCCCGCTCGGATCTAGGCGGGGGAGCCGAGAAATCGGCTTTCCTACCGCGATCGCTACAGGCAGGCTACGGATCGTGCAAGGCGCCGGTCACTTCATTCAGAAGGATCGACCGCAGATCGTGATCGAGCCCGAACTCGAGGCAATGCGCGGGACCAAGGTTTCAGAATGGGAGCCGTCAGAGCAGCCGCCTCACTCTGCCCGCCCAGTCCGGTGATGGATCGCTCGTCCGAGACGTCGCGTAGGACCATCGTGGCCCCGCACCTCGGGCGATCCTCTGCAATCAGCGACAGTCAACCAA
>JAFAHH010000056.1 GCA_019237355.1 Acetobacteraceae bacterium
CTCGATCGGCAGCCGTTCCTGAACTTGCGGGGATGCAGCGAGAGGAGGCTGTGCCTGTTGCGCGCGCGCATCCGCAATCGGTGCACCCAGCACGCCGAGGATTGCCAACCCGGAAATCCAACCTTTCATGCCTACTCTCCGAACACGCTTCGTGGCGATTTGCTCGGCACAAGCGGCGCACCGGCATTCTTCCGACGGAATCAACCCAGTGCGCCACCGTCGGGGCGCCTCCCGCCGGTTCAGAACCAGATCTGCGGCGCAGGCTCAACGGACACGGCGAGCGCCTGAGCGACGACAGCGGTGACGGTATCACCGATCTTCAGCGATCCGAGCATCGCGACGCGTGACGGGTCGATGACGTCGATCGTGGTAGATCCCGCCACCAGACGGATCGACCACCTGCACGCTGTGCGACGCAAGGTCGATGCTGACAATTGTGCCGCTCACCCTGGCCAGACGTACCCCGAACAACGGCAATCGCAATTGTTGAGGTGGTCAAAACAGCAGGCACTTTCATGGGCAAGCTCTCACGGAAGTTTGATGAACGCGCGTGCCGCCGCGATGTCTGCCGACCGTTCCCACGCGGCGGTCTCAGTGCCACTCAATAGCAGGATTGCGTGGGGGCGCCCATGCAGAATCTGAGGTCGCAACTTCGAAACGCGCGGTTCCGCGGTGGCGGCGTGGGATGCGTGCCTGACATTCATGGTGACGGTCTGGCCGGCCGAGTGGGTTCAGGGTCGGGCTCGCCACAACGAGGCGAATTCAGAGATAAGCGATGGTGGGCAAAGTAAAAATACTTGCTGCGTTTTTCTTGATTTATTCAAGTGATCGGCGGCCTGTTGCTCACCTGCACCGTGCGACCGAACCCCCAAAAGCAGATCAGCTGCGCCCCCAATCACGCGATTGATTAGGCACCGGGTTTAGGTACATTGTGGAACCATCAAAAGAGCGAAGCAGCGCAATGAATCTGACACGTCGCGCGGCTACAGTGGGTAGCCTCGGAATGATCGCTGGCACGGCTCTAGGCAGTCCGGCCAGGGCCGATGTTGGAGAGGCCCCCTCGGGACAAGTCGGGACAGATGCGGCACTCGATATAGCCGTTGATGCGTATGTGTATGGTTACTCTCTGATCACCACGGAAGTCACACGGGTGCAGACCTGTAATGTCCCAAAGATCGAAGGGCTTCGCGGCCCTATGGGGCAGTTCATCAATGTCAAACGCTACCCGCCTGCTGATTATCGAGGTGTGTCCGCACCCAACGCTGATACGTTGTACTCGTTCGCATTTGTTGACCTATCTGAGCCCCAAGTGCTGAGCCACCCGAACATGGGGCGCCGCTACTATCTGTTCGAGTTAACCGATCTGTGGATGATCGACTTTGAGACGCCGGGCGCACGCACTGCGGGAGGCGCCGCGGCAAATTACCTGCTCACCGGTCCGGGCTGGTCGGGAACCGTTCCGGCCGGCATGAAACACATTCGTGCTGCAACACGCTACATAGCAGTCATCGGCCGCACATACGCTGACGGCACCGACCAGGATTATCAGATAGTCAACGACCTGCAGGCCAAATACGCAATTGTCCCGTTGAGTGCATACGGGAAGCCGTATACGCCGCCACCCGGCGTTGTCGACCCGAATCCTGGCTTCAGCATGACGGAGAAGCCTCAGGTCGTCATCGACAATATGGACACGAGCTTCTACTTCAACATGCTCGCCCGGCTGATGAGCGGCGCCGCGCCGCCGGCATCGGAGGACGGTCCAATTCTGGCGCGGATGGCGAAGATCGGCATCGTGCCCGGCAACCCTTTTGATCTCTCGAAACTCGATACGGGGACGCAAGCCGCACTAAAGGATGTGGGCAAGGCTGGTTTTCAGCGCATTGCGGCGAATCGGAACATGCTGGGCGAGAGGGTGAACAATTGGGTGATCACCAAAGGTCTCGGAATCTATGGCACGGATTACCTGAAGCGCGCCGTCGTTGCGGCTTATGGTTGGCCGGCAAACCGGCAGGAGGATGCGGTCTACCCATACACTGACGTGGATAGCTCGGGGCAGACGCTCAACGGCGCGTATCGCTACACCTTAACTTTCCCAAAGGAGCAGCAACCGCCCGTCAACGGCTTCTGGTCGATTACAATGTATGAGATCGACCGTGGCTGGTGGTTCGTGCCGAACCCCCTCAACAAGTTCACAGTAAGCCCGCGCAACAATCTTAAGGCCAATGCGGACGGCTCCGTCACTCTGCAATTTCAAAATGGGTCGCCAGGCACGGACCAGGAGGCCAACTGGCTGCCGGCCCCCAAGGGCGATTTTATCTTGATGCTGCGAATGTATTGGCCGAAGCCGAACACACCCTCGGTCCTGAACGGGACCTGGAAGCCACCGGGAGTGGATCGCGTTGCGTAATTCTTGCAGACCGTGTGAAAACGGGTGTCGGTCGCTTTGGACTTCCTACCCGCTTGCAAGCGGAATCTTGGCCGGGGCGGTAACCCCGCCGGTATTCGGCTATGAAGCCAATCCGACCTAGGGGCAGCATCGCACCGTGCTCGCCCTGTCCAGGACGCTGCGCGCCGGCGCGAGGCGCCGGTGCCGCTTCGCGGCATCCTGGACACGGCTTGCGCGCGATGGTCGTGCCGGGGATCGAACGGGGCTTGTCGCTGTAGCAGGACGCAGGCGATATTGAGGAGTCTGTCGGCGACGCCGCGAATGGCGCGGCCGTGGGAGTGGCCGCGTTGGCGTAAGGCGGTGTAGCGACAGCGGCTCTTGGGATCGTGTCGAACGGCCGCGC
>JAFAHH010000153.1 GCA_019237355.1 Acetobacteraceae bacterium
GAGCCGACACCGCGCCCGCCACGCTCAACCAGCCGCTCATCGCCAGACCAATCATCGCCACACTTCGATAACCAAACATAGGTAGCCTCATCTCCGGAAGAAAACACCCATTTCCAGCTTACCACGCCCAGGGGCGATTGCGATAGCATGTGCTGAGAAATACAACGAGGTAAATGACGGGACTTGCGCGCGGATTTGCGGGGCGGATGGGATTTTCCGCCGCCTCTCACGTTGGTAAGGCTCGGTCCCGGATCCTATAATGCCCTTCTCGGGAACGGGCCCAAATTGGGAACTGCCGTGGTACCTGTTATACGATATATGTTGCTTTGCGATGACGCCCGCAAAAATCCGAACAAGCCATCATGCACATATATCGTAAGCGTCCGGCCGACCCCGCTACCCCATAAACCGAGCGGTCGTCCGAACCCGGATGACGGACTCGGGGCTCAAGGGATCGATTCGACAGGAGTCGATGGCACGGATGGTGTCGTAGCAGCGGCCTTGTTCGCTGCGTGCCAGCGGTCCGGCAACAGCTCGGCCAGGTGCTCGGCTGGGGTCCGCGGCAGGCGCGTCAGTACGTCTTGGAGATACGCCCAGGGCTCGATGCCCAGCCGATGACATGTCGAGGTGAAGCTGAATAACACGGCTGCTGTCCGCCCGCCGTTGGCCGAGCCGACGAACAGCCAGTTCTTGCGACCGATGGCAATGCGCTTCATCTCGCGCTCGGAAACGTTGTTGTCGATCGACAAGAAGCCCGCCTCGGTATAACGGATGAGCGCGGTCCAGTTATTCAGCGCGTAGCCGATGGCCTCGGCCATTGGGCTCTTCGGCAACACCTGGTCGCGCTGTTTGTCCAGCCAGGCCTTGAACTGTTCCAGAAGCGGCACCGAAAAGTCCCGACGCATGGCCAAGCGTTGCTCATCATTGAGATTGTTGGACTTGGCCGCACCCTCCAACATGTAAAGCGCGCGGTAGTATCCCAAGGCCTGGTGGGCGCGCAGCTCATCACTGAGCTTGGCTTCGTGAAATTTCCGCCGCGCGTGCGCATTGCAGGCCACTTCCTTGATTGGCTCCTTGCCAGCGCGCGGGCTGGGCAGGTACAGCGCGTCATAACCCGTGAAAGCGTCGGCGTGCAGGTAACCGTGGAATTTGGCCAGGAAGGTTCGCGGACCGTCACGCTTGCGATTGATGGTGAAGTCGAACACGTTGTACGGATGGTCGCGGTCACCGGAGTAGATCCAGAAGCGTGCCTTGTCCGTGGTGCCCGGTTCGTGATCCAAGTTCTTGACCGGCGTGTCATCGGTGTGCAGCCATAAGGATTGCAGCACCTTGGCCATCATCAGGTCATACAGCGGCCGCAGCAACTCGGCACCGGCCGCCATCCAGTCGCAGCTTGTCGACCGCGGAATCTTCACGCCTTGACGCGCGGAGATGTTTTCCTGCCGATACAGCGGCAGATGATCGAAGTACTTGCTGACGATCATGTGGGCCAATAATCCTGCTCCCGGCAGTCCTTTATCGATCGGCATGGCTGGCTTGGCTGCCGAAATGATCGCCGGTCCCATCGCTGGTCCCATGGCGTTGACGACCGCGATGTTTGCCGCTGATTCTGGGACGCCGGCCGACGCAGATCGCTGTGCGTCCTTGCCCTTATCGATTGCGTCCTTGTCCACCTTGCCCACCACATTCCCCTCGCTTTGGCCAAGGTTGGTTTCCACCCTCTTCCCGGCACAGTTCGGGCAAAGGTACTTGTGGATCCAATGTTTCCATACGAAGTAGGAGGCCGGTTGCCAATCGAGCTGTTCACCACCACTCTCGGTGCCGATATCGATGCGTGTGTGGCCACAGACGCAGATGCGTTCGGCTTCGCACAGTTCGTGGTGCACGGGCTTGCGCGGCAGATTATCAGGCAACTTCCGCCGGCCGTGCTTGTGGCGACGCCGTTTCTTGCAGGAAGGCTTGCCTTCTTCGGCTGCGTCGGCCGACTGGTCTGACGCCGCGCCGGCATCGGTGCCGGGCTCACTCGAGATCTCGTTATTCAAGGGGAACAGCAGGGGCTGATCTGGATTGAGACGCTCGCTACGTTGTCCATAGAGTCGCTCGATGAGCCGGTGTATCCGCTGCCGCGCCTGCTCCAGATCGCGATCGCGTTGGTGCAGGGTGGCCACCAATTCCACGACCAGGCTTTTGAGGATTGCCACGTCGTCTGGCAGTTGCTCCGGCGTTGGCAGGGGGACCTGACCAGGGGACATGGGCTCCGAAGGATGAGCAGCCGTGCTCATGCAGATAAGACGCAGCTGCCAGCAAAATATTTCCGGAAAAAATGGAATTCTTGCAAGAAAAGTTATTCCGCTGACATAGCCATGTCACTACGGCTCACTCCGACGAACCTGATGCGAAGGTAGGTACTATGAGCGCATGAAGGCGCAATAAAAACGGACGCCTGGTCAGCGTCCGTCGACTGCGGACTGGTCCCGGGGTCCCGAGGATTCGCTCAAGTCAAGCCGATACCGGCCGGCGATAGCGCTTCTGCCGCTTGACACTGGCGAGGTCGATGCCGTCGAGCAGCATCTGCAGGTCGGCGGCGCGGATCTCGACGCCAGCGGCGTCGGCCTGGGGAAAGCGAAACGTGCCGGCTTCCAGTCGCTTGTAGATGATGACGAAGCCGTCCTCATCCCAATACAGCAACTTGACACGGTCCGCACGCTTGTTACGGAAGACGAACAACTGGCCCGACAGCGGATCGGCCGCCAGCTGCTGGCGGACCAGCTCGGCCAGACTGTCGAACGATTTGCGCAGATCGGTCGCTCGCGTTGCCAGCCAGATGCGCAGCGAAGCAGGTAAACTGACCATCATGGCTGGCCCTCCTCCAGGAGAGCCAGCAAACGCCGGAGCGTTGGCCCATCGAACCCCGGACCGACCCGCAACACCCGGCCGGCGCCCACGAGCAGCTCCAGTCCGCTGCCGGCCAGTTGGCCACTCGGCTCCGTCTGCTTCGCCTCGGCAACAACCTGAACCGGAACGAAGGCTGCCGGCTCCGCATCACGCTGAGCGATGATCCGCCGCCAGGCATAGAAACTCGGCTCGGAAATGTCCTGGTCGTCGCAAAAGTCGCGGATGGACAGCCCGCTGCTGCGCCATTGCCGCACCATCCTTCGCCAGAACCGTTCCTTGCCACTGCATCGCTGATTTGTTGTGGACATGGCCACCTCCTTTGCGGAGATTAGACCATGTCAGTCAAGAATGGGGCTGGCCGGACGCTTACGGACGTTGCGCCTGTTCCAGCGTGCGCCACGTCGCTTCAGGCGCAAACCCAAGGTCTTGGCTTTCCCTTCCACCTGGCCACTGCCAATGGCGCGGCCGGCCTTGAGGCGCTCGGCGTAGTTTAGCCGGTTTACGTGTTTCGCGAAATAGCCGATGAGCCGATCGGTCGCCCTGCGACGACGCTCCCGTTCTGTTTGGTCCGTCACCGCCAGCA
>JAFAHH010000553.1 GCA_019237355.1 Acetobacteraceae bacterium
CAATTTTGGACAGATCGTGCAGTGACTCCTTATTGACGAACGGTATGTGCCCTCTCATGAACCAACCAAGCTAACCGCCCCTTCGCCGAGCGTGGCGAGCACAGCGGTCTCGTAGAGCCTCCTCCGCGACCTCGTATCCTCCGCACACCCGGGCCCGCCCCTGTCGTTTGCGCGTCAACTCAGAATGACCCGAAAACGCTTCCAAGGCCGATTACTGCGATTAATGCCACAATTGCACCAACGATTGCTACCATTACGAGATCAAAGTAACTTTCGCGGTGCGTAAGGCCGCATACCGCAAGCAGGGTCACGACAGCGCCATTATGAGGCAGACTGTCAAGCGTACCCGAGCCGATTACCGCAACACGATGCATCAGCTCGGGGTTCACTCCAGTCTCATGCGCCAGACGTAGATAGGTATCGCCGAGCGCATCCAGGGCGATCGTCAATCCACCGGACGCAGAACCGGTCAAAGCCGATAGCACGTTCGTGGCGATGGCAAGCGAGGCAAGCGGACCGCCTTCAATCGAGAGCACCCAATCGCGGACCACCGAAAAAGCGGGTAAGGCCGCAACAACAGAGCCGAAGCCCACAAGGCTTGCTACGCCAACCGCCGGCAATACCGAGGCGTTAGCACCCGCTTCCATGCTTGCCCGCAACCGCGGAACGCGGCACCCGCTTACCGTTAAAAGTGTCAGGATGGCCGCAGTAAGCGCCACTATCACCGCCCACACACCACCGACTGCGGAGAGGGTGGTTCCACCCCACCGCGGCTCGGCAAGAAAACTAACATCGAACCGTGGCAGAACTAATGCTGACATCAGGAAATTTACACTCACCACGACGATCAGCGGCAATGCCGCGGCGGCAATCGGCGGCAGCGCGTCAGGTGCGGCAATTACGCGCTCACGAGTCAGCACGTCCTCCGCAGCCTTATTGGGTCGAACTTCTCCGCCGCCACCGAAACCCTCGCCGTTTCGCCGGGCTGCCGTTTCTGCCCTATTGAGCCACCACAGACCGAAGCCAAGCATGACAATGGAGCCGATGACACCGAGACCGGGCGCAGCCAGCGGAGTTGTGCCGAAAAATGGCATCGGTATCGCGTTCTGTATTGATGGCGTGCCCGGCATCGCAGACATCGTGAAGGTGGAGGTGCCGAGCGCGATCGCGGCGGGCATGAGACGGCGCGGGATACCGGCGGCCCGGAACATTGCCTGCGCCATCGGCGCGAGAACAAAGAACGCCACGAACAGGCTGACGCCTCCGTAGGTCACCAGTGCACCGGCCAGCACCACCGCCAGGATCGCCCGGCGTTCGCCGAGCCGCTTAGTGAAATAATCCGATATGGACGCTACCGACCCGCTATCCTCCATCAACTTGCCGAACAAGGCGCCAAGAAGGAACAGTGGGAAGAACTGGGCGAGGAAGCGAGCAGCGCTGCCCATGAACGTTTGGGTCCAATGGGCGAGCAACGGCTCACCCGCAGCGGCAGCGGCGATCAGCGCCGCCGCCGGGGCGAGCAGCAGGATGCTCCATCCACGGTAAGCCAACCAGATGAGGAGCAGTAAGCTGGCGAGAATTCCGAGCAGGCCCATGGGATCAGCCTTGGTGTGATGGGTGGTGGCGTGATGTGGCAGACCCACAGCACACTAGCGCTGCGTTAAACTGTATGATGATCTCGTATTCTCCGGGCATTGAGCAGACGAAGTAGCGTCGGTTATAAGAGCTCAAGACCGCATGTGACATAGTCCGAGTCCGATCGGCGCGTTTCATGGCATCATACGCCGCAGTACCCGATCGCGCAGCACGAAATGGTGGAACAGGGCGGCGCAGGCGTGCAGCCCTGCCAAGATGATAAGTGCACTGGCCGCCCAGCCATGCATCGGGAGCAGCGAATGCGCCAGACTGTCGGTGACGGGAAACGGCGATGGGACGGCAAGCAGATCGAAGAAACTGATTTCGCCGTGAGCCGCCCAACGCATGCACAGGCCGAAGCCCACTACGGCCACCAACAGCACATAGAGCATGTAGTGCACGAGCTCGGACACAAGCTCCATCAGACCTGTGGTCGCCGGCAGTACGCCTCGGCCCGGGCCTGCGCGCCAACCGATGCGGCACACCAGCACCACCGCGAGCAGCAGCCCCAGCGAAGCATGCACCGACTTCAGTTCTGTCTGCGTGGCTTCGGGAAAGAAAGACCAGATCTGGGCAAGCGAATACAATGCCACAACCAGCACGGCGGGTGCCCAGTGCAACGTTATCTCCAGCAGATCGTAACGGTATTTGCGGCCGGCCGAACGCGGCCTCGCCGCCTCGTATGTCTGCTGTAAACCACTCATTTCCAATGCTCTTTCTTGTAGTGATCTTTATGCTATGCACCATACGCCGCTATTGTCGCCGGCCAATCGCCCGTACTATAGATGGGTGTATCATCATCTTGTATTCTCAGGGCATTGAACTGACGAGGTGTAGTAGCGCCGGTTATACGAGTCCCAACAAGTCCAGTAGTATGGGGGCGCATAATAGTAATTGTTGGTTGACGACCTGTCGTTTGACGAGGCGATTGCGGCTCCGGTACCAGTGCCCGCTGCAAACCCGCCCAAGTAGTAAGCTCCACGACCAGAATAGTAGCCGTCGCCATGGTACCCGTAATCAGCATAGTGCCCGCCACCGCCGCGGTAAACATTGATATCGCCACGGTTGATAGCGACGGTACCCGTATTCACGGGTCCACGGTTGACAGCGATGTTACCGGTATTCACGGGCCCACCTGCGAGATTGCCGGAGGCCACGTTGCCCCCACCTGGACCGGGAGCGACCACATTGCCGGAGTGTACAGGACCGCCAGGCGGCGTAAGATTGCCTGATCCCAAATTGCTTGGGAGATTTGGTAGTCCGCCCGCCGGCAGACTGGGTGGTCCACCCATCGGCAGAGCGGGTAGTCCGCCCATCGGCGGAGCCGGTGGCATCGGCGGCGGACCCGGAAAGCCAAAGGCGACGTCCGAGACCGCGGCCGTTAATACGAGAACCCCAGCGATCGCCAGTTTCAGATGTTTCATGACTTGCTCCTTTCACTTCCGGGTGCAACTTCTGGACCCAGCTTGCTCTTTTGGACCCCGAAGGGCGGTTGGAGAGACGCGGCGAACCCCACGACTACGCAGGGCGCGGTTACCTGGACGGCTTGCCGTAACATCATGATTACCTCAGCTACTGCATGAACCAGCCGTGACTCACGACTATCGACTGCCCCGTGAGGGCATTCGAAGGAAAGGCGGCCAGGAACAGTGCGGTTTGCGCGACGTCCTCGACTGTGGTGAACTCGCCATCGACCGTCTCCTTCAGCATAACACACTTGACAACTTCCTGCTCGGAGATGCCGAGTTCCTTTGCTTGCTCCGGGATTTGCTCGTCGACGAGCGGTGTGCGCACGAAGCCCGGGCAAATCACGTTGGCACGCACACCGTGCTTGGCCCCTTCCTTAGCAACAACCTTGGCAAGTCCGATCAGACCGTGCTTGGCCGTGACATAGGGCCCCTTCAGCATCGATGCTTCCTTGGAATGCACCGAGCCCATGTAGATGATGCTCCCGCCGCGACTGCGCTTATACATCTCGCGCAAGCAGGCGCGCGTCATGAGAAAAGCACCATCCAAATGGATGGCCAGTAACTGTTTCCATTTGCCGAACTCGAACTGATCGAGAGGTGCCACGATCTGGATACCGGCGTTGGAGACGAGGATATCGACCTGGCCGAAGGCGGCGACGGTCTTTGCAACGCAGGCATCGACCTGGGCTTCGTTGGTAACATCGACGCCAACCCCGATCGCGCGGCTGTTGCCGCCGAGCCCTGCGGCGACGGCGTCGGCGCCGTTTTGGTTGAGGTCGGCGATCGTCACGCGTGCACCTTCGCGCGCGAAGAGTACGGCAATGTCCTTGCCTATGCCGCTCGCTGCGCCGGTGATGATGGCAACCTTGTTGTCGAGATGCATGATTCTTCTCCTGTGGTTCTACGCAAATAGTCGTGGACGACTTGCCGAGACCGAGGGTCAGGTCGGCAATGATGTGCGTGGCCGAGATCACCTCGAGCACCGGTAGCTCGGCCACCGGCGCCAAAGCGTGGGCGCGAAGATCGAGGGCGCCAGGCCCGGTCCATGCACCTTTGAGTTCGATGTCCTCGAGATAGTATTAGACCAGCTCGCAAATGCGCGGACTGCCGTCCACATGGGGGGATGATCTTGAGCAGGAAGTTGGGCGCGGCGAGCGAGGCCAGCACCGCCGCCGGATCGGCCGCCTTGTGCTTGTAACCCATGGTGCCTGTCGCAACCCGCACGGGCCCATAGTCGAGGGTGCCCACCAACGTGTCGGTCTCGGCGCGAAGCGTCGGTTGCGCGAGCTTCTTGGGAAAACCCCAAAGTTCGCGCCCGCCGGCGATCGGCGGATCGTCGTTCAGAAACATGCAGTGAGTGTAGCTGCCTCTCCTGCCACGGAAGGACACGGGGATCACCTGGCCACTTTCGGTATAGTCGCCGAATCCCGTCGAGTCCGGCATGCGGATGAATTCAAATTTGACGATGGGCTCGTTCACCTCGAGCGGCTCTGGCACCAGCGCGCGCAGCTTCTCGCCATCAGTGCGGTAGGTGATGATGAGATATTCACGCTGGCGAAAGCGATAAGGGCCGGGCGGATAGGCAGGGCTGGTGAGCGGCATGGAGAAGGCGCGCTCGCGTACCTCGGTTTCCTTCATGAGGAAGCTCCTCGAATGTGATACCAAATC
>JAFAHH010000801.1 GCA_019237355.1 Acetobacteraceae bacterium
GGGGGGCGGCGGCGCCCGGCTGCTGGTATTGGGCGGCGCCATTATGGACGGACCGCGCTTCATATTCTGGAACTTCGTCTCTTCGTCGCGCGAACGGATCGAGCAGGCAAAGGCCGACTGGAAAGCGAGGCGTTTCGCGAAGATCCCTGGTGATGAGCACGAGTTCATCCCATTACCCGAAATTCGGGGGCGAATCCAGGATACCCCGCGAGTGAGCGAAGGATGGACTACGAGCTAACGATGCAGGCACGGTTTGAAGGGGCTTCATAGCATGCTCAGGGGCCTATTCCGCGCCCGGCCCCAGAGCAATGCTCATCATCGATACGGAGAAAAATAATGATAACACTCGGCTCCGAGCGGATTAGGGACGAGGCTATCCTGGTCGCACGCATTCTGCTGGTTGTGCTTTTCCTAGTGTTCGGCTGGGGCAAGCTCACCGACTACGCCGGGACTGTCGGCTACATGGCGCAGACTGGCGCCCCCTTGCCACCCGTGGCCGCCCTCGTCGCGATCGCGGTTGAGTTTTTCGTCGCTCTCGCGCTCGTTGTTGGCTTTTGGACCCGCCCATTCGCCATTATGTTGGCGCTCTATACGTTGGGGACCGCGCTCATCGCACATCATTACTGGACGATGGAGGGCACCGCCCGCTACGCGAACGCGATTAACTTCTACAAGAATATCAGCATCATCGGTGGGTTCTTATTGCTGTATGTCACCGGGGCCGGTAAATATTCCGTCGATGCACAACTTGAATCAGCCTGAGATGTTGGCTCGTTCGGCGTCGGTGGTGAGAGGCTAGGTCGACTGGAGCGGCGGAATAGTGACGGTGACGCCCGAACCTGTTTGGCCAATGGGCGCTTGTTCGCGAATGGGGTCGTGTCGGCTTATCCGGCACCATGCGGACCAGCAGCTTTGACCGGGAGCAGCAGGCCCGCACGGAGGAACGCCGCAGCCTTCGCGGGAGAATCCGGCACGGCGATAACCAGTACCAATGACCGGTGCAGTCCGCAACTATCGGAGCGTAGGCCCGTGAGACGTGTCACCGGTCTATTGTGCCTCGTGGCTTGCGTGGTCACGAGCATGGCCGCCGCCTTCGGCCAGCTGCCGCCGGATCAGAGTCCGCGGGACCGGGCGCCGGAAGGATCTGCAGCGCCGCCCATCTCCGCGGCGCCGGCACAGCGCGGCATCTACCGCCCCCACAAGCACCCGAGGCCGAAGGCGCATACCGGGGTCTACAGGGCCTCCGTGCACGGCCATGCCAGGCCGATCCAGCCATTGTACCGCACGCCCACGTCCCCGACGCAGCCGCCTCCCTGAGGTCCACCAGTGGCGGCCAGCTCCAGAGGCTCGCCGGAGTGGCTGCACGGGGCACAGGCTGCCATCCGTCCCCTGAAGACCCGGCTCGCGCACGCAAAAACTGGCCCAGGCCGAGGCGCTGGAGAAGCTCGGAGATGCACGCCGCTCCGGCTTCGCAGGACGAGTATGATGGTCCGGATCTCTCGGATGCAGAGGAGGTAACACATGCCGCATACGAAATCATGACCAAAGACGTAGTCAAAGTCTCGCCCGATACTCGTGCGCCCGAGATCGCGAGGCGGCTTCTTGAGCGCAGGATCAGCGCCGCGCCGGTCGTCGCCGAGTCCGGAAGGGTTGTCGGTATGTTCAGTGAGGGTGATCTGATCGGGCGCGACGAAGCGGCGCACGGCCAGAGGCGTGACTGGTGGTTATGGATGATCGCCGCAGGGGAGGATCCCAGCGTTCTGGCGCGAGTCCGCCGCCCGGAGTTGACGGCCCGAGAGATCATGTCGGCGCCCGTTGTGTGCGTTACCGAGTACGCTGACGACAGAGAAATCGCCCGGCTTCTCTCGGTTCATCGCATCAAGCGCGTTCCGGTAGTCCGGGTTGGTATCGTCAGCCGCGCCGATCTACACGCGCTCTGGCGGCCGAGGAACGATAAGACAGGGCAATTTCGGCCTGCGATCGCTTTCAGATGAGAAACATAGTGGCTCTTGACCATTTTTGATGATCACGCCGCGAGCGGGAACCCGCGGCCGAGCAGGGCGATTCCGGCAGGCCATAGCTCTGGCATTTGGTGGTTTACAAGATTCTGCACGGCCCATCATTTGCTGCAAGTAAGATGTTTTAGAAGGACAACAGCGCCGGGCAGTTCATCCCGTTTTTCGTGCAGCAACTTGGCCCCGCCGACGGCGTAAACAGCAACCGCAGCTAAAAGCTCGCGTAGTCGGTCAGGAGCGCTGGCGTCGAAAGGCAACACGCAGCCGCCCGTGCGGCGCGCCAAAT
>JAFAHH010000966.1 GCA_019237355.1 Acetobacteraceae bacterium
TCAGCTTGTTTTGGGCCGCCATTGCGACCTTCCTCAGCGGGCTTGCGGGGGCGCTCGTCGCGTTCATCGCCGCCCGGATCTTCACCGGGCTGGGGGAGGGTGTTTATTACGCCAACGACCGGAGTGTGATTGCGCAAACCACCCCGGTCGAAAAGCGCAGCCTGGGCATGGGGGTGGTGATAACCGGCCTCAGCATCGGCATTACCCTGGCCACCCTCGGCGGCGCTTGGCTGGTGGAGCTTGGGCGCGACGTGCTGGGATTCGAGAATGCCTGGCGCATGCCCTTCTTCGTGCTATCGGCAATAAGTTTGGTCGTCGCCTACGGGATCTGGCGCGAGTTATGGCGAACCCGCATGCCTGAAGATCGGCCGGGCGCCGCGCTCGCCATCCTCGGCCGGTATGCGGCCGTGTTCTTCGTGCTGATCTTCGGCCTTTTCCTGCTCGCTGAATATATGGCCTTGCCGAACTGGGCGCTTACGGTCCTTGAGTTGCTGCTCGCGTTCGGGCTGATCGCCTTCGTCTGGCGGGTCAAGGGCGCCGAGGTTTCGGGCGCGATCCATGACCGGAACCTCGTGCTGCTCTATGTCTCATTCATTCCGGTTTTGTGGAACCTATGGTTCCTGGGTTTCTGGGCCGTCGCGATTGTTGCGCGGGGCGCAGGCGGCTCGTTTACCCACGCGGCACTTACCGCGATGTTTACGGGCCTTGCGGGCGTGATCGGGTTTCCCCTTGGTGGGTTGCTCGCCGACCGCACCCTGCAGATGGGGTTTGGCCGAAAGCCGGTGCTGCTAACCTTCACCATGGTCCAGGCCGTTCTGACCCTGGCCTTGGCGTATTATCTCGATGCAGGAGGCCAATCATCTGTGGTGATGGCTGGGCTTCTGTTTGGGGCTGGTCTGTTTTTCAGCGCGCTGCAACCGGTCTCGCATGCAATGGTTGCGGACCTGGCTGCGCCGGAACACCGGGGGAGCGCCTTTGGGACCTATAACCTGATCGGCGAAATCGGCGCCGTGCTCTCACCCACTATTTCAGGAACCTTGCGGGATGCGTATAATGACTGGGCGCCGGCCGTCTATTTAGATGGCGCGCTCATTCTGGCGAGCTTCATTTGCTTGCTATTCGTGCATGAGGCTGAAGCGGCCCGCCGCCGTGCGGCCAGCGTCAACGAAACCTTTGCCGCCCGGCGATAGAGCGGGATGACCTCAGCTTAAGCCATCCCGCTCTGTCATTTTGGTTTTCAGAGCGCGATTCAGGCTTTCCGACGATCGGGACCCCAATTCCGGGCCCCCATTTTGCGGGGCAAAATGGGACCCGGTGCTTGCGAATTGGGAACTCGAGTCCGCCTCAAGCCATCGCGCTCTAACACTCAAGATGGCGCTGTTTTCGGGAGGTTCAGCGAGTCTCCACGTGTAGGCTCGCGCTCACAACCCGACCGAGGATGGGCTGGTCCCGGCCCAAATGCGATTGCGAAATCCGCCAGCCGGCAGTAGTAAGATGCCGATCGCGACGGTCAAGGGCTCGACGAGCATCGCTAAACAAGGTTCGCACGAGCTTTGCTCGTGCTTGACTGGGCGGTCATGCCGGCTGCCTCGATTTCTCCGGCCGGCGCCCAGCCCGTCCTACCCCGTGCGACACATAGTACGCCGCTTCTGCAGCTTAGTCCGATGTAAGGGGGAGTGCGATGTCGAACGAAAAGGGAATTGCGGCGTCGAATGGGCCAACGCCCTCTTACGGTGTTACCGAAGCGGGCGGCTCCTACAATAGGCATGCCGCTACTCAACTCGCCGGTGCTACGCTGGCATTGCCGCTGTTGGAGAAAGCTGCGCAGGATCTCCTCCTCAATGCCGGGGATCAGCCGGTCGTCATTGCCGATTACGGATGCTCGCAGGGCAAGAACTCGCTGGCGCCAATCCGCGCGGCAATCGCCGTCCTCCGCAAGCGCATCTCCCGGCATCGACCGATCTGCGTAGTTCATGTCGATGTCGCCGAGAACGACTTTACCACGCTCTTCGAGGTATTGGACACCGCCCCCGACAGCTACTTTCTGGACGATCCAGACGTATTCCCCAGCGCGGTCGGGAGATCCTTCTATCACAGCGTGCTGCCGCCGGATCATGTGCATCTCGGCTGGAGCTCCTACGCCGCCGTCTGGCTCAGCCGGATCCCGGCGATGATCCCTGACCACATCTGGCCAGCCAGCAGCACAGGTGAAGTTCACGCTGCGTTCGAACGCCAGGCTGCGCAGGACTGGGAGACGTTCCTCGCCCTGCGGGCCCGTGAGTTGCGTTCGGGCGGGAAGCTGGTCGTCGTGCTGCCCGGGATTGGCGACGACGTTTCCTCGGCAGCGAAGTCGCGCCTCGGCGACATGATGGATCACGCGAACTCAGTGCTTTCCGAGATGGTCGCCTACGGGTTGATCACCACCGAAGAGCGTGTCCGAATGGTGCTTCCGTCCTATCCGCGCCGGAGGAGCGAACTTCTTGCGCCCTTCGGGCAGGGAAGACGATTCGGGTGTCTGCTGGTGGAGCACTGCGCCGTGTTCCCATTCACCGATGCTGCATGGACAGAGTACGAGCGCGACGGGGACGACGCAGGGCTGGCGGCGCGGCATGCGGGGTTCTTTCGCGCGGCCTTCCTGCCAACGCTGGCAAGCGCGTTGGCGCCGGACCGCGGCGCCGAGGGACGCCAGTCCTTTATCGATCGCCTGGCCGAGGGGCTGAGGCGACGGCTGGTCGGGCATCCCGCTCCGCTGCAACTGCTCGCACAGGTGATCGTGCTCGCAAAGCAAGCCGCGACGTGAACGGCTTGGCAATCGAGATGCGAAAGTGAATCGAGACGGCAGGGCGATCAGCCTGCGGGCAACCTGGGGCATAATGACCGCACCTAGCGCGATGGCTTTAGGGTCAAGTCATCCCGCTCTAGCCATCCACCGGCTGCGCCGACCCGCCGAGGGATGAAACGGTTGGCATCATGCTATCTTGCCGACCTCGCCTACGCTTTAACCCAAACCCCATTACGTGACCGTTTCAACCCGAAGCAAGCATAAACGTGGGTTTGCCTTACCTGCGAATATCCGAACTCGTTTTGAACTCTACGCCGGCATCCCAGGGAAATTCCAGCGAGTTTCAGGCGTCCTTGCCGACCTCACGAACCCGATTTGCGTCGGATTTCGGTTCCAGCTGGAGTTGATAGCCCCGCCGTATCACAGCCGGCGTACAGTCACAACCACCGCCGCGTCTTCGGCCTTTACCCAAACCCCATGAACCCCGGGCTTTCCCGAAGCGGCGGCACGGCGGGCAGCCGCGCAATATCGGGAACGGGCCGCGCGGTGCGCGCATCGCCCGCGAGCATCTCCTCCAGCGCCGCGGCGACTGAAAGTACGTAGGCATCGCCCCCGCGCGGTCCGACAATTTGCAAACCGAACGGCATGCCGTTTCGATCCAAGCCAACGGGGATGGACACGGCCGGATGGCCGGTGAGCGTCACCACATAGGCTAGCGCCAGCCAATGGAAATAGGTGCGGGTCGGCTTGCCATCGATCGCGGCCGGGTAGAGTTCGTGCCAATCCCGCGGGCTGATGGTAATGGCAGGCGATAGAATCACATCGTAACGCCGGAAGAATTCCTGCCACCGCCGGTAAAGTTCGGTTTGCAAAGTTACGGCCCGGGCGACACCTTCGGCCGTATAGCGCAGCCCCTCCTCGACATTCGCCCGGACATTCGGCCCGACATCTTCAGGCCGGGCGCGTATCTTCTCGAGATGGGAGCCCAGGAACGTGACCGCACGGAGGATTTCGAAAGCCTCGTCGGCGCCTCGGCAATCAGGCGTGGCCTCTTCCGCTTCCGCGAAGAGGTGCCGGAACAGCCCGAGCTTCTCGGCGAACACCTCTGCAATATGGCGCTCGGTCGGGGCAAAGCCAAAGTCGGGGGTGATCGCCACGCGCAGGCTGGCTAAATCCACCGGGAAAGGCCGGGCGTATTCTTCCGGCGAATGCACGACCCGGCGATAGATCGTCGCCGCCAACGGATCGCGCGGGTCGTCAGAGACCATTGCCGCCAGAAGCAGGCAGGTGTCGGGCACAGTGCGCGCCATTGGGCCTAGCACGGGCAAGGGGCTCCAGCCGTGTAGCCGTTTTTCGCTCGGAACCAGTCCGGGTGTCGGGCGGAAGCCCACAACTCCGCAGAAGGCGGCTGGGTTGCGGAGGGAGCCGCCGACATCGGACCCGGTCGCCAGCGGAACCATCCCGGTGGCCAGCGCCACCGCCGATCCGCCCGAAGACCCGGCGGCTGACTTGGTAGGATCGAATGGGTTCGCGGTCACACCATAAACCGTATTCCGCGTGTTCGCGCCGGCGCCCCATTCGGGAACATTAGTCTTTCCCAAGATGACCGCGCCCGCCTCGCGCAGGGCCGCGACCATCCGCTCGTCTTGTTGGGGCACGTGCTCCCGGTAGATCGGGCTGCCATAGGTGGTGCGCAGCCCGCCCACATCTTCCAGGTCCTTGACCCCGACGGGCAATCCGTGCAGCAGGGGAAGGGGGTCGCCCCGGCCCACAGCCGTATCGGCTTCCTCCGCCGTCGCCCGCGCCCGTTCGTCATCGCGGGCGACCATCGCATTTAAGGCGTGATCGACGGCATTAATCCGGGAAATGCAGCTTTCAAGCAGTTCGGCGGATGAGAGCTTGCGCGCGCCGATGAGGCGCCGCGCCGTGGTTGCCGGCAAGTCGCAGGGTTCAGTCATGGCTCACCATCCAGGGTCCGCCACATTCTTGCGCGGCTCGGCCGACCTGGCTAGAGCGTGATGGCTTGAGGCGGACTCGGGTTCTCAATTCGCGAGCACCGGGGTCCCGGATCGTCGAAAAGCCTGAATCACGCTCTGAAACAAAAGTACCCAGAGCAAGATGACTTTACCTCGAGTCGTCCCACTCTGGCTAGGGGCACGCCGCTAAGCTTGCGCGCCGAGTTGTCTCCATCACTATGCACTCGCAACACGAAGCGCCACCACTTGTGCCGTCTCCCTCGGCACGGGTGGCAGTGATGAGTTTAGAGCATTTAGGTTGAAAAGCACCGGAAAGAATAGCAATGCATCGATACAGGACCCACGCGATCCTGGCGTTCACGGTCGTCTTCAGCACCGCCAGACTGGCGCAAGCGGGCGCAATCTTTTCATGGAACCCCAGAGCCGTGGGACTGAATGGATCGAAGTTTTCGGCCGATTCTCTCGTGCTCGGGGATCACTCCCACATCATTATCCGCAACGACGGGACCCTCACCGATACAGGATACCTGCCCGTGGAGAGGTTTTCGCTAGGAGGCGCTGTGGTTTCGCCCCAGGGCTTCAACAGCGGTCAAAGCGGCTGGGCGCATTTGTCAGATACACCGCAAGCGGAACACTGACCTATTCCCAGGGATTTCCGAACACGGCTACCTACCAGCAGCTCAACTACCAGATTGTCGGGTACAATGGCGCCGCCAGTTTCACCTTCGATCCGCAGACCAGGGACGCCATTTTGGGTGGGCCGATCACTCAGCTCACGACCCTTGAAGCGGGATCGCTTATCGCGGGACAGCTCCAATTTTCGCCTACTGATCTCTCGATCAGCGGCAGCGTGTCGACCACGATCACCGAGGTCTTGCCGCAATTCGTGGTCGGCCCGCTTGCCGGGTTCGACTTTACGGTGAGCCATCCGCCGACCAGCTACCGGTTCTTGCCCTCGAGCGATCCTAGCAGCATAGCTTCGGAGGTTCAGGTCGATGCGCAATCCGGCACCACGGGATCGCTTCGATCGGGCCAAGGAAGTACCGTTGGCGTGGGGACGGTTTCCGCCGCCGCCTTAACCGCGCCGGAGTCGCCCGGTTCGGTGCCGGAACCCGCTTCCATGAAGGTATTCGGGTTTGCCGCCGCGGCGCTCGCTCTTACGCGACGCTTTATTGGACCCGATCTCGCTCGAGGCGATACGCCGAGAGATCTCATGCGCGCGTGAATCGACCCGCGACAAAGAGCTGGAGCGGTTCCGAGTGCCCTGGAAACCGCTCTGAGGATGTTCTGAGCCGATCTGGCCGGCCTTTACATCGGAACGTGCGATTGGCAATGCAGTCCGGGAAACCTCCGATCCGATGGAAAAATGACCGAACCAATCACCCACCAGGATTTCGAGCGCGTCGATATTCGTGTCGGCACCGTTATAGACGCGGAAGCCTTTCCCGAAGCTCGCAAGCCTGCGATCAAGCTTAAAATCGATTTTGGGCCGGAACTCGGGGTGAGAGGCTCATCCGCGCAAATTACCGTGCACTATAAGCCAGACCAGCTTATCGGCCGGCAAGTCTGCGCTGTGGTTAACTTCCCGCCCCGGCGAATCGGCCCATTCCTAAGCGAGGTGCTTACGCTCGGCCTGCCCGATGAAGATGGGGCTGTCGTGCTGCTCCGGCCCGATTTCAAAGTGCCGGATGGGGGGAGGTTGTTTTAGCCTCAGCTCTGCCATGGCCGCCCACTACTATACCGTTACATGGGACCAGTTACACCGTGACGCACGTGCCCTTGCCTGGCGGCTCATCGAAAAGGGACCTTTTGCCGGCATCGTTGCCGTCGCCCGAGGTGGCCTCATACCCGCCGCGATTGTCGCCCGCGAGCTGGAGTGCCGCCTTGTCGAAAGCGTTTCGGTTGTAACTTACGAAGAGGAGCTGCGCGGCAGCCCCGTTGTGAGTAAGCCCCCCACGGCCGCCGGCGATGGAACGGACTTTTTGATCATTGACGATCTCGTGGACACCGGCCTCACCGCAGGCGCGGTTCGCGCGCTTTTGCCCAAAGCGCACTTTGCTGTCGTCTACGCCAAGCCGGCCGGGCGCCCGTCCATCGATACCTTCGTGACCGAAGTGTCGCAGGATACCTGGATCCTATTCCCCTGGGATAGCGAGCCACAATTCGTCGCCCCGCTCGGCAAGCGCCGCCTCGGCTGAGCGATCCCCTAAAGCCATCGCGCTCTAGAGCAGATCGCGATCAGGTGGAATCGCCGAAGGCGATCCACATCGCGTGAATTTGCTCGCAACACAAAGCTAGACTAGAGCGGTTCCACGTGAGTGGAAACCGCTCTAGCACGGCCCTTCCTGTCTGGTCCCTTTCCCGCTAAAGCCCGCCCGCCATGCGCCACTTCCTCGATTTCGAGAAGCCGATTGCCGAGCTTGAGGGCAAGATCGACGAGCTGAGGCGCATGTCCGAGCCCGAGGGCCTCAACATCGAAGATGAGGTCTCAAAGCTTACCGAAAAGGCCGATCGGCAATTACGCGCGACCTACGCCAAGCTCACGCCCTGGCAAAAAACGCAGGTCGCGCGCCACCCAGACCGGCCCAAGGCGCTCGCTTATATTGCAGGACTCATTACCGATTACATCCCGCTTGCCGGCGACCGGGCATTTGCAGACGACGCGGCGGTTCAGGGAGGACTGGGCCGGTTCCGCGGACGCTCGGTCGTGGTAATCGGCACCGAGCGAGGGAACGACACGGAAACCCGGGTCGCCCATAATTTCGGCATGGCCCGGCCAGAGGGATACCGCAAGGCAAGGCGCCTAATTGAATTGGCGGGGCGCTTTGGCCTGCCAATCCTCACCTTCGTCGATACCGCTGGGGCATTTCCGGGGGTCGATGCCGAAGCGCGTGGCCAGGCGGAGGCTATCGCCCGCTCGATCGAGGCCTGCATTGATGCACCGGTCCCGCTCATTGCCGCCATCATCGGCGAGGGCGGGTCGGGCGGCGCCATCGCGCTTGCGGCGGGCGATGCGGTGCTGATGCTCGAGCATGCGATTTATTCCGTGATCTCTCCGGAGGGCTGCGCCTCAATCCTCTGGCGCGACGCGGCGCAGGCCTCTGCTGCCGCGGAGGCGCTGCACCTCACGGCTGAGGATCTGCATCGGCTCCATCTCGTTGATCAGGTTATCGCCGAGCCGATCGGCGGTGCCCATCGCGACCCGGAAGCAGCAATTCAGGCGGTCGGCGAGGCGGTGCAAGCCGCGCTCGAGCCCCTCCTGGGTGTGGAGGGGCCAGCGCTGAAGGCGAGGCGGCGGGAGCGATTCTTACAAATGACTCGTGAGCCCATTGGATAGCCAAATGGCGGTAAGCGAGGCTGGCGAGCAGCAGGCGGCCGGGTCGGTTTCAGAGCGCGCGCTGTTCCTCGCGGTTTTCCCTTCCATCATGCTGCCGATGTTCCTAGCGGCAGCGGACCAGACGATCGTCGCTACCGCCTTGCCCGCCATCGCGGGCGCGCTGGGCGACGTCGAGCGAATATCGTGGGTGGTAGTCGCGTACCTGATCGCCGCCACGATCGCCGCGCCGTTGTTCGGTCGGCTTGGTGACATGCTCGGCCGCAAGCGCATGCTGTTTGCCGCTCTGGGCGTGTTTGTCGCTGCATCGCTGCTTTGCGCGCTCGCTGCGAGCATCCTCGCACTTAGTTTTGCGCGCGTGCTCCAGGGGCTGGGTGGTGGCGGCCTCATGACCTCGTCGCAGGCGCTGATCGGGGAAACGATCCCGCCGCGGCAGCGAGCCCGTTACCAGGGGTATCTCTCGGCGACATTCGTCTCATCTGCAACATTTGGCCCAGTGGCGGGCGGGTGGCTGACCCAGCACTTCGGGTGGGAATCGGTCTTCCTGGTCAATTTTCCGCTCGGGCTGATCGCAACGGGCCTGGCCACTCGCTTACGTGCGCACCAACCCCGGGGTGGGCGGCTGCAATTCGATGTCTGGGGACTGTTTTTCTTCTCCGGCACCGTGGCGCCGATCCTGCTCGCTTTGGAGCAGGCTCAGCGCTTCGATGCACGTGCTTTGCCGTTGATTGGCGTCCTGGTCGCGGCGGCTGTGGCGTCGCTTGCCATGCTGATACGGCAAGAGAAGCGGGCTCCAGAGCCATTGCTCCCGGTGCAATTGCTGCGCCAGGCAGTGATTTGGCGCACCGATGCCATGGCATGCATGGCCGGGGCAACCATCGTTTCGACGATTACCTTCCTGCCGATTTACCTCGAGGTGGTGCGGGGGACGAGCCCGGCCGAAACGGGGTTTCTCATCCTGCCCCTGACCGCCGGCATCAGCATGGGTTCGCTCGCAACGGGGCGCCTGATCGCCGGCACTGGGAGGACGGCAATTTTCCCCTCGATAGGGTATGGAGTTGCTGGTGTGACTCTTGCTGTACTGGCCTTTCTTGCCCCGCGCTTGACCAATATCCAGCTCCCGTGGGCTTTCGCGATTGCCTCACTGAATTTCGGCACGGCGATGACTGTGGCGCAGATCACGGTCCAAACCATGGCGGGCCGGCGCTTTCTGGGGGCGGCCTCAGGCTCAGTGCAGTTTTCCCGGTCGGTTGGCGCCGCGTTTGGCGCCGCACTCGTCGGCGCCGTATTGTTCGCGACCGTGGCGGCGCTCGATCCGCAAACGGCACATATCTTTACAGACCTGATCGAAAATGGGCCAGCTACGCTCGGCTCCCTGGATCCGGCTCGGCGCACGGTCGTCCAAGCCGAGATCGCCGAGGCGTTCCGCTATGCTTTCCTGACCATCGCCGCCTTCGCCTTTTGCGGCATGGGCCTCGCGTGGTCGATCCCTGTCCGTCGTTTATGATTCCGATTGGAACTCACGATTTTATTTATCGCGAAACAATCTTATCACAAGTATTACTTATCGGCGCGAACCGCCGCCGCGCCAGCCCGAACCACCACCACCGCGCCATCCCCAACCACCACCACCACGCCATCCCCAACCACCACCACGCCATCCCCAACCGCCACCACGCCATCCCCAACCGCCATAACCACCCCATCCCCATCCACCGCCGACACCAATCACCACCGAGGATCCGTACCAGGCTGGATAGGGATATCCCCACGCTGCATAGGGGTAGCCGTACGGAGGATACGGATATGGAGGGTAAGGATATGGGACCGCGGCGGTTGCGACTGGCTGAACCGAGTTGCCTTTCGCGTTCATGCATTGGGCGTAGCTGGAAACGTAAACCTGCTGCACGGCGTCTGCGGAAAACTTAGCATTGTTGGCGCCGACGGCGCTTCCGAGAACCAGTCCGCTACCGGCACCGATGGCAGCGCCCGCTCCCGGGTTGCCGGCCGCCGCGCCGATAGCCGCCCCTCCCGCTGCCCCCAGGGCGGTCCCGACCGCTGTGCTGCCAACCGCACTCTGCGTGGCTGCCTGCGAAGGCGACACGAAGCCGCTTTGCGCAGCCGCATACTGGCGACAGCTTATATCCTCCTGCTGAAACGCTTGAGGATTCTTGTTCGGGCCAGGCACCGCCATAACCGTGGGGCCGGGGGGAGGTGGGACGGCACAATCAGCGAGCAGCAGCGCTCCGCTAAGGCTCACACACTTTCGAAGCGTGTTCATGGGTGATACCCGTGCGAGGGTGATTCGCTGCCGAGGCAGCCCGACGCAATGGAGAAGTTGGTTCCTAGCTGAGAATGTTCAACCCACACGGCCGGATATTCGAGTTCCGTTTGGGCCAGGGCAACTGCAGCTATGGCCGATCGGGACGCCACGTTGCGACGGACAGATATACGCCCCTGCGTAACATCGTGGCGCGGGCGTCGGCGGATATGGTGCCGGAGGCCCGTAGTAGACCGGAGGAGGATAATACACGGGGGGCGGGTAGTAGAACGGCGGATAATACGGCGGATAATAAAGTGGGAACGGGAATCCAAACGCCACGAAGACGCGGGCGTCTGCCGGGGCCGTGCCGATACTCAGGCCGACGGCAGTGATGATGACAGCGACCGCCAACGATGAAGCCAAGTGCCCATAACGGCCTCGCAGACTTGCTCGAGAGGCTAGCCAGAGGTGGTTCATCACAATCACCTAACAAGATCCGTCCGTGCATGATTTTTTATCGATCCATGTCGCCCTGGACCGCATGAGAGCTCATGCCCGGCCAGCTACGTCGCCCAACTCGGGCCTGGCCCTTCCTCATCTCCGCCTGTCCGCTGCAATCGCGAGCTGCATGGCGTTGAGGCTCACGCTGCGCTGGATCAGGTAGCGCGATGGGGACTTTCGGTGGTCGGATTGTTGCGGTTGAAGCAGGCGAGCATAGGCCCTTGCCGTCGCCGGGACGTCTGCTAGGGCGCGTGGCGCCGCATGGCTGTCTCTGTCGCTGGGCTTCAGGCCGAGCGCCGTCCTTGCCCATGCGCCCGTGATAGGTCCGGCGGCGAATATCCTTGTAGAGTGCGGCCAGCGACGCGCACTTGTGCAGGAACATAGATCACGTCCCCAGAACCGGCATTATTTATGGGTGGCAGCCCAGTCGGCCAATTGCTAATTGGCTGGAACTGCCTGAGATTCAGGTGCGAGTAAAAACTCCGGCGAGGAGTGACGCGCTCGCGTTGGACCCTCCGATCCTGACATGGACGGGCGCTGGCTGGAAGTGAAAGGGACACTCTGCCTAGCGGATCGGGCGAGGGCGCGCCACCGCATTCCGTCCATGCCCCAGTCCCTACGCTCGTAATGCAGCAGCCCGGCGTGCGGCGGACGCGTGAAATCGTACTCAGGGGCCGGCCTGAACAGCTCGCGGTCGGTCTTAGTCTGGAATGCCTTGAGCGCCCGGGCCTGCGTGGCGAAACACTCGAACATGGCCCGCTTGCGTTCTTGGTCCTGGGGTGGCAGCTCCGCTACCGCTGCCGCTGGACCTCCTGGCAGAAAAACCGAGGTCGTGAAGCTTCCATCTGTATCGGCGTGGTACGAAGTCATCTCCACGACCTCAGGTACCGCTACCCCCTTACGGAACAGGATGCGACGCGCGAGGTGGACGGCGCATGCGGTCGCATCGTGGTCCGGGTGCCCGCCCTCATACGGCTGGGTTACTACAACATCGATTCCCTCAGCCTGAAATACCTTTGCCAGCTTCGATGCGAGTGAGGCCATGTTGTAGCTGGCTTCCTGGTCGCTCATCCCGCAGCAGACGATGGATGCCGCGGCTCCAGCAGCGGCCAAGGCGCGTTGCACCTCTTGCTGCCGAACCCGGATGTAACTGGGGTTGTCATCGAACCCTTTCTGCTTGGCGTAGCGCCCGTCCCTGGTCGCTCCGTTCGTCGTGTAAACCAGGGTCAGGTTCTCGATCAGGTGAAGCGAGCCGCCGATGCCGATCGTCTCGTCGTCCGGGTGCGCGGCCACAACCGCAACACGAAGCGTGGTGCGTTCTCGCCAGCAAAGGTCTTGAAGCAGTTCTAGGCGCCGCGTCCGGGCCGGCCTGAACGTATCGAGGAGCATATCCCACATGCTCTTATGAAAGCATGCCGAAATGAACCGAGCGTTAAGCGGAGCGCACACTTCGCCAGGCGGGCCTTATTAGTGGCTAGAGTGCGATGGCTTGAAGCGGACTCGGGGTTTCGCGTCGGCAGGATATGAGCCAAGATGAATGGAATCTGCTCTAGCAGTCTGCTGAAAAAGGAAGGCCAGGGCTCTGCCCTGGACCCGCTGGCGCCGAAAGGCCCCAGGCCCCACCCACTAAGTGATTGGATTGCAAAGGCTCTGCCTTTGCTGGGGTCCAGGGGCAAAGCCCCTGGCCTTCTTTAGATGCTTTGCGAATGATCAACTTCAGCGTTTTTCCGCAGCCTGCTAGAGCGCGATCGCGTGAACCGGAACCGTCGAGATCTTGAACGGCCCTCAAGCATAATGGCTTAACTGAAGCCACTATGCTCTACCGCTGCTACCTCCGCTCTGATCGGATCAGCGCATTATCCCGCCCGCAGAGCTGGGAAACAATCACCCAGGAGGCTACGGATTCACCTGAGGAAACGGGCTATCTGTCGCGAAGCGAAACACCGTCTCGGAACGGAATGTCTGGCCCGCCTTCAGTTCTGTCGTAGGAAATTGCGGCTTGTTCGGGCTGTCAGGAAAGTGCTGGGTCTCGAGCGTGAAGGCGTCGGTCTGGCGATAGGTTCTCCCGGCCGAGCCAACAAGGGAGCCGTCCAAAAAATTACTCGTATAAACTTGAACCCCAGGTTCCGTCGTATAGCAGTCTAGAACCCGGCCAGAGCGCGGTTCATAGGCGCGCGCGGCGAAAGAAAGCGCACCCGGTGATGGTTTGTTCAAGACCCAGTTATGGTCGTAGCCGTGCGCGTACACGAGTGCCTGAAACGAGCTGCGCAGCCGGGCTCCAATCGGAGTGGCTGTGCGGAAGTCCATCGGCGTGCCAGCAACCGGCGTAAGTTCGCCAGTCGGGATCAGCGTCGCATCCGTAGGGGTGAAGCGGTCGGCGTTGATGGTGAGTATCTGGTCTTCGACCGTGCCGGAACCGTTCCCAGCAAGATTGAAGTAGGAGTGATTCGTCAGGTTCAGAACCGTATCCTTGTCAGTCTGTGCCTCGTACGTAATGCGGAGCGCGTTGTCGTTGGTCAGCGTGTAGGTAGCCCGAACCGTGAGTGTACCGGGGAAACCTTCCTGACCGTTTGGGCTGGTCAGGCTGAGTGTGGCGCCCACACCATCACTCATCCGAAGTGGCTCGACCTGCCAGACCTGCTTATCGAAACCCACATTCCCCCCATGGAGCGAATTAGGCCCATTGTTGGCGGCGAGCTTGTATTCCTGGCCTTCGAGCGTAAACCGGGCCTGGCCGATGCGGTTCGCGTACCGTCCGATTAGCGCGCCGAAATAAACCTTCGCGCTGTTTGTCTCATACTCTTCGAGCGTCCGGAAACCGAGGACGATATCTGCAACCTGGCCTTGGCGATCGGGCGCATTTATCTCCGTTATGATCCCGCCATAGCTTAGAAATTTAACCACGACGCCGTGGTCATTGGTAAGGGTGTAGATCTCGACTTGCTTGCCGTCTTTCGTGGTGCCGTACGGGGCGTGGTCGAGTTTCGCGGCATGGGCGCCGGTCGTCGCCAACGCTAAAGCGATACCCAGCCACGGAGCTAGCGACGCCATGTTGCTGTCGAACGGCATTGTTCCTCCCCCGGTTTATTGCCCAGATCCCGATAGCTTCAAAAGGCTGACTCGCGCTCAAAACAACACCTAGCGCATGATGGCTTCGACTTGAAGCGATCATGGTCTGGCGCCGCCGGCCGGACCGTCCGGCCGTCAACTATCGCCAACCCCCATCCACGATCCAATTATGCGCGGTACACATCCGGCTGTCGTCGGCGGCGAGCCACAACACGAGCCGTGCCACATCCTCCGGCATCACCTTACCCGGGAGGCATTGCGTGCGCGCGAGCTCGGCCTCGGCGTCCGGCGTAAGCCACTTCTTCATCTGACGTTCGGTCATGATCCAGCCCGGTACCACGCAGTTCACGCGGATTCCGTGAGGGCCCAGATCGCTTGCCAGCCCACGCGTCAATCCCTCGATGCCCGCCTTCGACGTCGTATAGGCGGGCATCCCACCCTGGTGTAGGTGCCAGCTTATGGAGCCGAAATTGATGATCGAGCCGCCACCCGCCCGGCGCATCATTGGCGCGATAGCCTGTGCCGCGAAGAATTGATGCCGTAAGTTTACCGCAAGCCGGTCTTCCCAGTATTCCGGCGTAACATCCTCAAGCCTGTGGCGCTCATCATGCGCAGCGTTGTTGACGAGCACCGTAAAAGACCCCACCGCCTTTTCGGCTGCGGCAATGGCCGCCTGCAGGGCGGCAATGTCGCGAATATCGCAACGAGCGTAGTGGGGTGCCGGATGCCCATCCTGCCGGATTCCGTCGACCAGCGACGCCGCCGCGTCATCCTCGATATCGACGAACGCAACCTTCGATTCCTGCTCGGCGAAATGCGCGACTAGACTCGCGCCGATGCCGGTTGCGCCGCCGGAGATGAACACCGGACGGTTACGCAAGCTCGGGTAGCGAGCGAACTGATTAGCCATGAGAGCTCCTTCAGGCCGCGCGCATGGCGCGGTACTCGCGGCGCACGATGTCCATCAGTTCCTGCACCGAGGTGGCGGCGGATTCCTTCTCGTAGGTGATGCGCCCCCGCTGCATCAGAATGATCCGGTCAGCGATATCGAGCGTCTGGGCGTAGTTGTGCATGATCATCGCAATCGCCAAATCGCCGCGCTGCTTCAGGCGCAGAATCAGGTCGATGATCGCGCCCGCTTCGCGCGCTCCCATCGCAGCCAACGGCTCGTCGAGCAGCAAAATGCGCGACGCACCGCCCACTGCTCGCGCAACCGCAATGGCTTGGCGCTGCCCCCCGGACAGTCGCTCCACCTCGAGATCGACTGAGGGGATATTCACCCCGATCTCGCCCAGCCGCTCGATCGCGGCTTGGCGCATAGCCTCATTATTCAGAAGCCGAAACGGACCCTTATAGGTGATCTCGCGGTTCAGGAACAGGTTGTGATAGATGCTCAACCCTCCCACAAGCGCCAGATCCTGGTAGACACACTCTATTCCGAGCTCGCGGGCATGATCGACGGAGCGCAGCGCTACTTCCTGGCCGCCGATGATCAGCCGGCCAGATGTGGGCGGCTGGAAACCGGTGATAATCTTCATCAGCGTCGATTTGCCAGCGCCGTTATCACCCAGGATGCCCAGGATCTCGCCCTGACGCATGCTTATGCTCACGCCCTCGAGCGCCGTTACCTGGCCAAAGCGTTTGACGATGTTTTCGGCGCGCAGCGCCTCCGGGTGCCCACTCATGAGCGGCCCCCAAGCTGGCGCAGCCGCCCCAAATGGATATTGGAGAGCATGGTCACCAAAATGCCGGCGCCGATGATCAGGTCGAAGGTGAAGGCATTGATGCCCTCGAGCGTGAACCCGTCGCGCAGAACCCCCAAGACAATCGCGCCAACAAAGCCGCCCACAATGGTACCGGCGCCGCCGGCCAGCGCGGTGCCGCCAATGACAGCCGCGGCAACGGCCAGAAACATGATGTTGCTGCCGCCGGCGAGCGGGTCGGTCGAGCCGATACGGAAGGCTTCGAGGATGCCGGTGAACCCGCCGAGCACGCTCGTCAGAACGAAGTTTCCGGTCTTGATCCGATTGGTATTGATCCCAGCTTCGCTGGCCCCCAGTAGATTGCCGCCGGTCGCAACTGTATGCAGACCCCACCGGGTATGACGCAGGACGATGTGCATCACGATCACGATCGCAATTGCCCAGGCGATCTCGGCATAACCCTCGGCACCCATGACCGCGGCAAATTCCGGGCTGCCCGGCGTCTCGACGGGGCTGCCGTGCGAGATTGTAAGCGTGAGGCCGTTGATCAGGTAGAACATCCCAAGCGTCGTGACGAACGAAGGGACGCCCAGCCGCACTGTTATCGTGCCGTTGATCAGCCCGATAACCCCGCTCGCGGCCAAAGCCAAAAGCAGGGCCAGCACGAGGGGGATTCCGGCATCATGAGCGAAATACATGATAAACGGCGCAAGTGCGAATACCTGCCCGACCGAGAGATCGATCTCGCCACAAATGAGCAGCATAGTCTCGCCGCAAGCGATGATTGTCCATGCGGCGATCGTCTGCGACAAGGTTTGTAGGTTCGCATTGGTCAGGAAGTTGGAGTTGGTCACCTCGAAGTAAATGACGAGAACCACCGCAACGATGACGATGCTTGCCTCGCGCGTGCGCAGGAAGGCGTGAAACTGGTCCCATACCGCGCGACGCATAGAGCTTACGTCACGCGCGCGCAAAAGTCCCTGGTCGCCGCGCATTGAGCGATCAGCCAACGATTGGCCCAGAACGCTGCACAATCTGCCCCTGAGTCGAGTTGCCCTCGTAACGCGTCTTCGTGTCGAGATAGGGCTGCACGCTCTCCTTGGTGACGAATTTGAGGCCAGTATTGGTCTCCGCTGGTCCGACCAGCCCGCCTGATGCAAGGAAGGTAAACATTTGCATCACCGTATAGAAACCCTGCACGTAGGGCTGCTGGTCGATGGTGAAGTCGAGATGGCCTTCCTTGATCATTTGTAGCGTGCGCGGCAGAAGGTCGTAGCCACCGGCATGTACGCCTTTCTTTGCTAAGCCAAACTGCCGCATCGTTTCGCCGACGCCCTGCGTGCTGCCCGCATCGACAGCGAACATGCCCTTCAGGTCCTGATGACCGAGATAGAACGCCTTGATGGCGTTGAGCTCCTCATTCACCGTCGGACCAGACGCAATCATCTGCACGTCGATCTTCTTACCCGACTGCGCGATCGCCGCCTTGGCCCCATCGAATCGCGGCTGGATATTGAGCTGGCCGGGGGTCGCGATGAAGATCGCGACCAACCCGGAATCGACCATGCCGGCGATCCGCTCGCCCATCCGGAACCCGGATTGGTAAAGATCCTGGCCGATATACGCGAGCCGCTTGTTGCCGCTCCCAGCCGGCGCGTCGGCATTATAGGCAAAGACGGGTATGCCGGCCGCGAGCGCACGCTCGGTGGGAGCATTGAAGGCTTTCGGGTCGACGATTGGCACCGCGATCGCATCGGCCTTGGCCGCCACTGCGGCGTTCATCGCGTTCACCATCTCACCCGCATCAGAAGTTTGCGACCCAGTCCACTGGTAATCGCAGCCAAGCAGCGCGCAGGCGTCCTGAATGCCATACTGGGTGGGCACAAAAAACGGGTTGGTGGTCACATGGTTTACGAACACCAGCTTCCACCGCTTGTGATCGGGGAACGGCCCCTCGGCGGCGTGCGCCCGTTGTATCCCTCCGAGCATTGCCAGAGCCGAGCCGAGCGCGACCCCGCCCATTAATCCCCGCCGGGGTAGCCGATTCTCTTCCTGCACCATATTCCCTCCCTGCATCGGGCGCCGCATTCGCACCAAGTAGCTAGAGTGCATTAGCTTGCAGGCTCCGCCAAGAGTGCACCGGCCGCCTGAACGAC
The DNA here is from genome assembly GCA_019237355.1 of Acetobacteraceae bacterium. Classification (GTDB taxonomy): domain Bacteria; phylum Pseudomonadota; class Alphaproteobacteria; order Acetobacterales; family Acetobacteraceae; genus JAFAHH01. The sequence continues at coordinate 17,785 of JAFAHH010000966.1, forward strand.
CGGTTCGCTAAATCTCCACCTCCAGCCCAATCTCCACAACCTGTGCGGCGGGAACGCCAAAATAGGCGGCCGGCCAATCGGTGTTGAGGTGCATCGCAGCGAAAAGCTCTTTCCGCCAGCGTGACATCCCGGGAAGCTTGCCCGCGGGAATAACCGTCTCACGGCGGAAATAATATGTCAGGTCGCACACATCGATGTTGGCAAATTGGGGGCGCTGCAAAGCGAGCCGCAGTCCCTCGGTAACGTCGGGCGGTTCCATGAACCCGAACCGAAGAATGATCCGGCACATACCTTCAGCCATCGGCACGACCTCCACCCGTTCTTCAGGCGGCACACGCGGCGCATCAGTCGTTACCGCCGAGACGACCAGCATACGTTCATGAAGAACGCGATTGTGTTTGAGGTGATGCGTTAGAACGAGCGGAATGCCGCTCTTGGCGGCCGTGAACGTGACCGCCGTGCCAGGCACCCGAAAGGGTGGCCGGGTTCGGAGCTTCTCGAAAAATTCCGTCTCAGGTTCACGATGCTTCATGCGCGCTTCTCGAACGAGCATGGCGCCCCGCCGCCATGTCATCATCAGGAACGCGATCATGGCCGCCAGCAATAACGGGAACCAACCGCCTTCGAGCAGCTTCGTGGCATTCGCCGCGAAAAATATGAAGTCCACAGCGAAAAACAATCCGTTGACCATCAACACAAGAAGCGGATTGTAGCCCCATTGGATTGCAACCAAAGCCGCCAGCACCGTGGTGATCACCATCAGGAGCGAAACGGCAATGCCGTACGCGCCGGCCAGCGCGTCCGAAGAGCCGAACATAACCACCGCCCCGAGCGTGCCGAGGGCGAGCAGCCAGTTCACCAGCGGAATGTAAATCTGCCCGCGTTCGTGGCTGGCAGTGTGGGTGACTCGTGTGCGGGGAAGGAACCCGAGCTGGATCGCTTGCTGGGTTATTGAAAAGGCGCCAGAGATAATGGCTTGCGAGGCGATAATGGTTGCTAGGGTCGCAAATACCACGAGCGGGTAGTGAATCCAGCCCGGCGCCAAGCGATAGAATGGATTTTCACCCGCGCTCGGGTCGGAAAGCAGCAGCCCACCCTGGCCGAAATAGTTGAGCGCGAGGCTGGGTAGGACGACGGCGAACCAGCCGGCCCGAATAGGTCCACTGCCAAAGTGACCCATATCGGCATACATCGCTTCGTCGCCGGTCACGGCGAGGAATGCCGCCCCCAGCACGGCAAACCCAATTCCAGGTCCAGCCTGGATCAAAAAAGTTACAGCATAAAGGGGATTTATGGCGGCCAGTATATCGGGATGCATAATAATGCCTCGCGCCCCGAGCGCAGCTATTGCCGCAAACCAGACCAGCATGACCGGGCCAAAAATCCTGCCCACGAACTCAGTCCCATGTCTTTGCACTAGGAAGAGCCCTAAGAGAATGAGAACGGTGAGGGGCACGACCACGTGAGACAGTTGCGGCGCGTCGATCTTGAGGCCTTCAATCGCGCTCAGCACCGAAATGGCG
>JAFAHH010000976.1 GCA_019237355.1 Acetobacteraceae bacterium
ATGGCAAGGCCGCTCGCTCGCATGGCTTGCAGGAAGCCACGCTCCCTCGCAACCTGGCCACGCCCGACCAAAATCCCTGCCGCTTGCGCGCGACGATGCCGCCGAGTCAGGCCGGGGCGAAGAACAGGCGCTTGCTTTCAGCCGAGCCAAGAACATTCCGTTTCCTTGCTGGCCCATAGCTCTGCCCGGAACCTGCGCGGCGAGGGAGGAGCCTAATTCATTTGTGAGGGTGCACGGTGTTGTCATGGTCAAACCAGCCTTCCAGATGACGCAATACAGTGGCCGCATAAGAGCACGGATTGACCCGGGCATAGTTGCGTTTGAAAGTTTTGACGAAGGCCTCGGCCATGCCGTTCGACTGCGGGCTTTCGACCGGCGTGGTCAGCGGTAGCAGCCTCCAAGAGCTCAATGACCACCCGATTGACGTTTCGCAATCTCCTATGCTTCCGGTGAGGCTTGGGAACTACGAGAGCCGTAAGCACTCTCAAACCAAACGGCTAACCACAATGACTTTGAAGCCGTGGCGCCGGCGCATGCCGCGCCTGTCCCCTCGGCCCTCTCAGCACCACTCCTAGCCCGCAACCGGCCAATCTTGCAGCCACGGGCAGCCATTAGGACCCTAATCTAATCTCCACTGCTATTATGGCAGCTCGGAACTCCGGACACCTTTTCAGACCCTCCAGCAGCACGGGGCCGAAGGACCTCGTGCTTCGATGTGCATGATTGCACGGCCGATATACGTCGCCACCTCTGGCACGATCGCATTCCCGAGACATCGGACTCGGTCCACCCGGCTGGGTAGCCCATGAGCCACTCGATCCATCCCGGGTTCAGAGGCCCACCAACGGCGTCGTTCAACGAGCAGGCGCGGCGTTTGCGGCGCTGGGCGGCGGAGGGGCTCTTCCAGTCGCGCGCTCTCGGCGTAGGCCACAATCCAGACTCGCCGCCGCCGGTGCGGTGCGCCGGCATGCTCAGCGCCCACCACGAGCGGCCAGCACGCGTAACCGATCGCTTCCAGCGCAGCGAGGATCGTGTCCGCGCCCCGGCTTCGGAGAGTAGGCACATTCTCAGCCACCACCCAACGCGGGCGGCATTCATCGATGAGCCGCAGCATCTCCCGCCAGAGCCCGCTGCGGATGCCGGCCAGACCGGCTCCTCGCCCTGCTGCGCTGACATCCTGGCATGGAAATCCTCCGCAGAGCAGATCGGGCTTGGCAATGCCATCGGCCCGGAGCCGGGCGGTTGAGAGGGTGCGAATATCCCCGTAGCAGGGCAGGTGCGGCCAGTGCCGCCGCAATACCCGGCGAGCGAAGCGGTCGCTCTCGCAGAATGCGACCGTTCGCATGCCGGCGCGCTCGAAGCCGAGCTAAATCCGCCAATCCCGCTGAACAGATCAACCACATTCAAATAACGTACCCCCTTGCCATGGCGCCTCCTTAGGATTATCCTAAGCATCTCGTCAATAGGAAACTCCTAACAGCGTATGAACCAGCAGCAGCAGATCGCGGCCCGGCTCCGACGGGTATTGGACGAAAATGAGTGGAGTGCTGCCGAACTAGCCCGCCGGCTCAAAGTGTCGCAACCGACCGTGCATGCGTGGCTGCACGGCACACATAGTCTCAGGGCCCATAATGCACGTCGCGCCGCGCGAGCCCTCGGCATTTCCCCTGCCTGGCTGATCTTCGGCGCCGACCGTAACGCCGAAGCGACGGCACAGACCGCGGACGAGCTCGCGTTGTTGCGGCTTTACCGCGAATTAGACGAGCGCGAGCAAGCAGCGATGCTGCGTCGGCTCCAACAAGCTTGCAAGCTTATGGAGACAAGCGATCTTTAGGTGCGTACGGAACCACAATATCGGCCGGGTCAGCCAGATTAAGCATGGCGCGCGCGCGCTCCTCCAATGTGTCGCGATCGAGGTGGTCGCTACGCAACCCGGCAACCCGGCGCGCCCAGGCGTCGCGATCCGCCTCGGCGCGGGCCAGATCGGCCTGCACCTCCTTCAGCAGCTCCTCCCGCTTGGCGTAAGATCGCAGCCCGTGATCGCCTCGTACAGCATTCCAGCCGAAATAGCCGACCAAGGATAAGAAAATTGCCGGTGCAATCGCCCCGGTCAGGCCGCGCTTCAGCGCACCTCCGATGCTCATTCCTGCCCCGCAATGACGCGGCCATGATCCAAGAAATCGTCATTTGGCCGCCCGCATCCGGCCACACGCAGCGTGTTGTGTCGCAAGCATATACGGATGAACCGCGAGGAGAGAACCATGCGATTATTTCCCATCACTTTGGTGGCCACTATCGGGACTGCTTTACTCGTCAGCGCGAGTCCGGCCAAGGCAGATCCTTGGCGCCACGACGAATGGCGGGAACATCAGTCGCGGCGGGAGCAGGAGTGGCGCCAACACCAGCACTGGCGGGACGAGGCTTATCGCTACTATCCACCGCCGGCGGTCGTTTATGCGCCCCCGGCCTATTACGCCCCGCCCGCACCCCCGACCATCGGATTCTCGATCTTTTAGTAAAGCCTCGCCACCCGAGCCGGTCGCAGCCTACGATCCGAGCAAGATGCCCCGGCCCGCGTAGCGGGCCGCCGGGCCGAGGGTCGCTTCAATCCGGATCAACTGGTTGTATTTGGCCGTCCGGTCACTACGGGCGAGGCTGCCGGTCTTGATCTGGCCGCAATTCGTCGCCACCGCCAGATCAGCAATGGTCGCATCCTCAGTCTCGCCCGAGCGGTGGCTCATCACCGCCGCATATCCCGCGTGTTGCGCGAGCTGCACCGCCTCTAATGTCTCCGAAAGCGTGCCGATTTGATTCACTTTGACGA
>JAFAHH010000980.1 GCA_019237355.1 Acetobacteraceae bacterium
CGGCGACCGCGGCGCAAGCCGTGCCGATGTGATCTTGCCGGGCGCGGCGTACACGGAAAAGCATGGCACGTATGTGAATACGGAAGGCCGGGTGCAGCGCGCCGAGTTCGCGATCTACCCGCCCGGCGAAGCGCGCGAAGACTGGCGCATAATCCGTGCTTTCAGCGAAATTGCGGGTCATCGCCTTGCTTATGACGACCTCGACGCCGTGCGACGGCGGCTTTGCGAGGTCAATCCCGTCTTCGACCGGGTCGATTACCTGCCGCGCTTCGGTTGTTCGGATCGGGCTGGGCCCAGCGGCGACCCGGCCGCGATCTCTGAGGCGGCTTTTGAGCCGGTCATCAAGAATTACTATCAAACCGATCCGATCAGCCGGGCGAGCCCCACGATGGCGGCCTGCACGGCAAGCTTTGCGCGGGTTCGGGCCCTGGAGGCAGCGGAGTAGATGAGCGGATTCCTCGCAACGCCCGTTGGGCAGCTCGCGCTTGTCGTCGGTGAGGCGCTTGCCTTGCTCGTGCCTTTGCTGATCATCGTGGCGTTTCTTACCTATGCCGAGCGCAAGATTCTAGCGGCGATTCAGCTTCGCAAGGGACCGAACGTGGTCGGCCCGTTTGGCCTGATGCAGCCTTTTGCCGATGCGCTTAAGATGATGATGAAGGAGACGATCATACCCTCCGGGGCGAACCCGCTGCTGTTTCTGTTCGCGCCGATGCTTACGTTTGTTTTGGCGATGATGGCCTGGGCGGTAATACCGGTAAATGAGGGCTGGGCGATCGCCAACATCAATGTCGGTATTTTATATCTGTTCGCGATCAGCTCGCTTGGGGTTTACGGTGTCATGATCGCGGGCTGGGCGAGCAACTCGGAATATGCATTTCTCGGCGCGCTGCGCAGCGCCGCGCAGATGGTGAGCTACGAGGTTTCGCTCGGCTTTGTGATCGTGACGGTGCTGCTCTGCGCCGGCAGCCTAAACCTGAGCGATATCGTGCTGGCACAGCGGAACATCTGGTTCGCGATCCCGCTTTTTCCGATGTTCGTCGTGTTCATCATTTCGATGCTCGCCGAAACCAATCGGTCGCCCTTTGACCTCCCGGAGGGAGAGAGCGAGATCGTCGCCGGCTTTTTTGTGGAATATAGCTCGCTCGCCTTTGGCCTGTTCTTCCTCGGTGAATATGCGAACATGGTGCTGATGAGCGGGATGGCGACGATCCTGTTCCTAGGCGGCTGGATGGGGCCGTTTGGGTTGTGGCCGGCATTGGGGCCAATCTGGTTCCTGCTGAAAGTGTGCTTTTTTCTGTTCATCTTCGTTTGGGTTCGCGGCACCCTCCCCCGCTATCGCTACGATCAGCTCATGCGGCTTGGCTGGAAAGTGTTCCTGCCGCTCTCCTTGGCCTGGCTGGTGATCACGGCTGGCGTCCTGGTAGGCGCAGGCTGGTTGCCGAAGCTGCCGGCGCCGGTTTGATGGGCCGGCGGTCTTGAAAGGTTCCTGAAATGGCGTTCCTCGACCGAACCGCGCGACAGTTCCTGTTGCTGGAAATCGCTCAAGGCATGTGGCTGACCTTGCGCTATTTCTTCTCGCGCAAGGCGACGCTCAATTATCCCTATGAGAAGAACCCGCTCAGCCCGCGATTCCGGGGCGAGCACGCCCTGCGCCGTTATCCGAATGGGGAGGAACGGTGCATCGCCTGCAAGCTTTGCGAGGCGATCTGCCCCTCGCAGTGCATCGTGATCGAGGCGGAGCCGCGGGCCGATGGCTCCCGCCGTACTACGCGCTACGATATCGATATGACCAAGTGCATCTATTGCGGCCTTTGTGAGGAGGCCTGCCCGGTGGATGCCATCGTCGAAGGCCCGAATTTCGAGTTCTCCGTCGAGACGCGGGAAGAGCTTATGTACGACAAGGCTCGCCTGCTTGCGAATGGTGATCGGTGGGAGGCCGAGCTTGCCCGCCGGCTCGAACTCGACGCACCCTACCGGTGAGCCGCTCATGATCGCAGATATTTTCTTCTACATCTTCTCCGTGGTGCTGCTGCTTTCTGCGGCGATCGTGGTGAGCGCGCGCAATCCGGTCCACTCCGTTCTGTTCCTGATCCTGGCATTCTTCAACGCCGCGGCACTGTTCCTGATAGCCGGGGCCGAGTTTCTCGCTTTCGTCCTGCTGATTGTCTATGTCGGCGCGGTGGCGGTTCTGTTCATGTTCGTCGTTATGATGCTGGATGTGAACTTCGCGGAATTGCGCAGCGGGTTTCAGCGTTACCTTCCAGTAGGCGCCACGGTCGGCGCCATTTTGCTGGCCGAACTGCTGGGGCTCGAGGCGGGCTGGCAGATTGCGCCCGAGGCCAGCACGCTCCGCCTCTCCCCGGCGCCGAGTGGGGTACAAAATACCGTGGCACTCGGTCAATTGATTTATACGGATTACATTTTCCTGTTTCAAGCCGCCGGCATCATCCTGCTGGTTGCCATGATCGGGGCCATCGTGCTCACGTTGCGAGACCGCAAGACGATGCGGTACCAGGACATTCGCGTCCAAAACACCCGTCGCCCCGCCGATACATTAGCACTGGTACGGATGGGGCTTGGTTCTGGGGTGAAGCCGGAAAGCTACTACCGCCCCCATATTCCTGAGCCCGCGGGATTTGTGGAGGAGCCGCACGGGCATGGCCCGGCCGGGCCGGGGGGGCACTGATCATGCATGTGGGGCTCGCGCACTACCTAACCGTCGCTGCGATATTGCTGGTGCTCGGGGTGTTCGGCATCTTCCTCAATCGCAAGAACATCATCATCATTTTCATGTCAATCGAGCTGATCTTGCTCGCGGTAAATCTTAATCTCATCGCATTTTCGGCGGCACTCTCCGATTTGGCGGGTCAGGTGTTCGCGATGTTCGTGCTGACGGTTGCTGCGGCTGAAGCGGCGATTGGGCTTGCCATCCTCGTCGTCTATTTCCGCAACCGCGGCTCGATTCAGGTCGAAGACGTAAGCCTTATGAAGGGCTGAGATGACCGAGACGCTCTATATCATTGCCGTCTTCGCCCCGCTGCTTGGCGCCGCGGTGGCCGGGTTTTTCGGCAAGGCGATCGGTGATCGTGCGGCGATGGGCTTTTCCGTGCTGGGCATGCTGGTGGCGGCTGGGTGCGGTGTGTATTGCTGGGTCACTTACGGACTCGATCATGGCCCGGCCGGCACCGTAGTGCTGAGCACTTGGGTGCAGGCCGGCAATTTCCACGTTAACTGGGCGCTGCGGCACGATCCGCTCTCGGTGCTAATGGTCGGCATGGTGACGTTTGTATCGATGCTGATCCATGTTTATAGCATCGGCTACATGGCGCATGACGAGACGCGCTGGCGGTTTTTCAGCTACATCTCGCTGTTCACCTTCGCCATGCTGATGCTGGTGACGGCCGACAACCTCCTCCAGCTCTTCTTCGGCTGGGAGGGGGTTGGGCTCATGAGCTATTTGCTGATTGGCTACTGGTATCATCGCCCGAGCGCCTGTTGGGCGGCGATCGAGGCGTTCGTCGTCAACCGCGTGGGCGACCTCGCTTTTGCGATCGGTATCGCGCTGGTGTTCCTGAAATTCGGCTCGATTGAGTTCCCGGTAATCTTCCTGGCAATGCCGCAGCACCAGGCCGATACCTACGCGCTGTTTGGCTACACGATGAACGCCTACGAGGTGATGGGCGTGCTGCTCTTCATCGGCGCGATGGGCAAGTCGGCGCAGGTTCCGCTGCATGTTTGGTTGCCTGACGCGATGGAAGGCCCGACCCCGGTTTCGGCGCTGATCCATGCGGCGACGATGGTGACGGCGGGCGTGTTCCTGATGGCGCGGATGTCGCCGCTGATGGAATTGGCGCCGGTTGCGCTGAACATGGTCACGGTGGTGGGCGGCACGACGGCCTTCTTCGCCGCCACCGTCGCTTGCGCGCAGACCGACATCAAGCGGGTCATCGCCTATTCGACTTGCTCCCAGCTCGGCTACATGTTCGTCGCGGCCGGGGTGGGGGCGTTTCAGGCCTCGATCTTCCATCTGATCACGCATGCCTTCTTCAAGGCGCTGCTCTTCCTGGGCGCGGGGTCGGTGATCCACGCCATGTCGGATGAGCAAGACATGCGCAAGATGGGCGGGCTGTGGCGGCTCATCCCGCTCACCTATGTCATGATGTGGGCCGGCAGCTTGGCGCTCGCGGGCATCTTTCCCTTCGCCGGATACTATTCGAAGGATGCCATCCTCGAGGCGTCGTATGCCGCCGACACGGCGGTGGCCAAGTATGGATTTTACTGCGGCCTGATCGCAGCGTTCCTGACCGCCTTCTATTCCTGGCGGCTCATTATTCTCACCTTACACGGCCGGCCGCGGGCCGATGCCGAGACCCTGGCGCATGTGCATGAAAGTCCGTTCGTAATGACGGGGCCGCTGATCGTGTTGGCGATCGGCGCCTTGGTTGCGGGGTTCCTGCTTCATCCGGTGCTGATCGGCGAGGATTGGCACGCCTATTGGCGCGAAAGCATTTTCATTTCACCGAATAACCATGTTCTCGAGGCGATGGAGCATCTGCCCGACTGGGTGCGATACGCGCCGCTGATTGTGGGCATAGCGGGGATCGCCACCGCTTATGTCATGTATATGGCGTTCCCACGCGTGCCTGTCTGGCTCGCTCGCGTCTTCCGCCCGGTGCATCTGTTCCTGTACAACAAGTGGTATTTTGACGCGCTGTATGACGTGATTTTCACCCGGCCCTTCTTCCGGCTGGCCCGCATGCTATGGCAAGTGGTCGATGCGACGCTGATCGATGGCATGCCGAACGAGGCGGCGGCGCTGACGTACGATTCATCCCGCCAGGTGGTGAAGATCCAGACCGGGTCGATCGCGGTTTATGCGTTCATCATGCTGATCGGACTTGTTCTGCTGGTCAGCATTTACCTCGTTGTCCGGTGATCCGATGACCGAAGCCGGTTTTCCAATTCTCTCACTGATTACCTGGCTGCCGATTGTCGGCTGTTTCGTGATCATGTCGGTGCGCGGGGACGAAGCGACAGTTGCTTCCAACGCGCGCTGGACGGCGCTCTGGACCAGCCTTATCGTCTTCGTCCTCTCCTGCGTGCTGTGGGTCGAGTTCGACCGGAGCAACCCCGGCTTCCAGTTCGTGGAAAACGTTCCGTGGCTGCCGGAATTCGGCGTCGGCTACCGGATGGGCGTGGACGGCATCTCGGTGCTGTTCGTCCTGCTCTCAACCTTGCTGACGCCGGTCTGCATCCTCGCGGCCTGGGAGTCGATCCGGACCCAGGTGCGGGAGTTCATGCTCGCCTTCCTCGTCATGGAGACGATGATGGTGGGGATGTTCTGTGCGCTTGATTTCGTTGTGTTTTACATGTTCTACGAGGGCGTGCTGATCCCGATGTATTTGATCATCGGGGTCTGGGGCGGGCCGCGCCGGGTATATTCCGCGATCAAGTTCTTTCTTTATACCCTCACCGGGTCGGTGCTGATGCTGCTTGCCCTGCTTTATATGTGGCGGGTGGCGGGCACGACCGACCTTCGGGTGATGATGCACACCCAGTATCCGCCATCCGCACAGCCCTGGCTGTTCCTCGCCTTCCTGGCCTCCTTCGCGGTGAAGGTGCCGATGTGGCCGGTGCATACCTGGCTGCCGGATGCGCATGTGGAGGCGCCTACCTCTGGCTCGGTGATCCTGGCCGGGGTCCTGTTGAAAATGGGGGCGTATGGGTTTCTGCGATTCTCGCTTCCCATGCTGCCGCAAGCATCAGCATATTTCGCGCCGCTGATTTTTACCTTGTCCGTGGTGGCCGTGATTTATACCGCGCTCGTGGCGTTCGCCCAGGAGGATATGAAAAAGCTGATCGCGTATTCCTCGGTGTCACATATGGGGGTGGTTACGATCGGTATATTCACCTTCAACGTGCAGGGGATGCAAGGCGCGCTCTTCCAAATGCTTTCCCACGGCATCGTTTCAGCCGCGCTGTTCCTTGTCGTGGGCGTGATTTACGACCGGCTCCATACGCGCGACATCGACCGGTATGGGGGGCTGGCTGACCGGATGCCGGTCTATGCCTTCACCTATATGGTTTTCACCATGGCGAATATT
>JAFAHH010000250.1 GCA_019237355.1 Acetobacteraceae bacterium
TATCGGGCCGTGTTCTCAGGCAGCCTTCACGGTCGAGAATACCTTTAAGTTGCCGGGCCGCTGGCGGCGTCCGGTCGAGTTCAAAATCAGGATTTTCGGCGAGGAACGCGGCGATAATATCCGGTCCTTCATCGGGCGCGATGCTGCATACTGCATATACCAGTACGCCCCCCGCCGCCACCGCAGCCGCAGCCTGTTCGAGCATTCGCCTTTGCAGAATTGCCATTCGTTCAATGTCCAGCTCGCTCAGCCTCCAACGAATCTCCGGATGTTCGCGCAGCGTGCCGAGTCCGGTACAAGGCGCATCGAGCAACACGAACCCGGCGGAACGTGGGCGAACCGGCAAAGGCAATGAAGTGTCGGCACGGGCAATCAGCACGTTGCGATGGCCGAGGCGAGCGGCAGCGGAGCGTGTGCTGATAAGGCCGGAAAACTTCAGATCAAGCGCTAAAACCTTGCCGCCCGGACCAATTAATTGTGCGAGATGCGTCGCCTTGCCGCCAGGCGCCGCGGCGCAGTCAATCACGAATGCTGGAGCACACGGCGCGAGCAGACGAGTAACTAGCTGTGATGCCTCAGCTTGAAGTTGGAAAAAGCCTGCGCGCCATGTTTCGCCATCAAGCACAGGCGCGCTGTCGAGGATTACGGTCTCGGGAAAGCGGCCGCGGCGCGCTATCGTCATTCCGTCGCGCGCTAATAGAGCGACAAGATCTTCGACCGTCCCGCGCGCGAGATTCAGCCGAAGCACATTAGGCGCGGGCTGATTATTCGCTGCCATTAGCGATTCTGCCGCTGGCAGACCCAACCAGGCTATCAGCTTCTCGACCAGCCATCGCGGATGGGAATACGCGATCGCCAGGTATTCTGTCTCGCCGGCCGCGCGGGGAGGGAGTGCGACGGGACTTCGAATCGCGTTGCGCAGCACCGCATTAACGAAGCCCGCGCGCCGTCCGCCTGCAAGCTCCCGAGTCAGGCTCACAGCAGTATCGACTGCGGCATGTTGCGGGATACGGCTCAAAATGCGGACCTGAAACAGTCCCATCCGCAAAGCTGTAAGCACTTCGGGCGCAAGCTCGCCGAGCGGACGCGCCGAATGGCGCGAAAGTTCAAAATCGAGCCGCCCTTGCCACGCGATCGTGCCAAGTACCAGTTGCGTGATTAAGCGGCGGTCGGCGGCGGCAAACCCATGAAGCCGCCTTCCAAGCAATACGTCGGCAAACGCATGGTCGCGCTCGACGTACAGCAGGATTTGCAACGCGGTGCGGCGCGCAGCAAGCCCTTCCGTAGCATGAGGACGAAGAGCGGCGCTGGCCGGCCCCTGCCGGTCCGCCACCGCAATTTTGATGCTGCGCTTCATTCGCCCAGCCGCATACCTTCGGCAATCCGCCGTCCGCGCATGAAATCCGCCGCGGCCATTCGCCGCCGCCCGGGCGCTTGTATCTCCCTAAGTTCCAGTAGCCCTTCGCCGCATTTGACAGTCGGGCTTGGCTTAAGTTTTACCAGAGTCCCCGGCAGCGCTGTCGCGGCCCCGGCGCTTTCTTCTCGATGGGGCACGATGCGTGCCCGCCAAATCAGCAATTCATCCTGGCCCAGCTTAGTCCGTGCAATCGGCCAAGGATCATATGCGCGCACCATTCGCTCGATACGCCCTGCATCCGTTTGCCAATCGATAACCGCGTGTTCTTTTGCAACCGGAGAGGTGTACGTCGCCAGGTTTTCATCCTGTTCAATCTCAGTCAGTTCGCCGCGCCTGAGCAGAGTCAAACTCTCTAGCAGGGCGGAGCCGCCGAGTTCAGCAAGCTTTGCCTTGAGGCTGCCTTGGGTATCATCAGGCGCAAGGGGAATCTCTCGCTGCAGCAGGATCGGTCCCGCATCCATCCGCTCAGTTACGCGCATTATCGTCACTCCGGTTTCGGGTTCGCCGGCGAGAATCGCTCCTTCCACCGGCGATGCGCCGCGAAATTTGGGCAGCAGTGACGTATGTACATTGATCGGCATGATGCGGGCAGCCGCGAGCACGTCATTTGGCAGGATTCGGCCATAGCCGGCGATGACTAGCAGGTCGGCTGCGAACGACTTCAATTCGGCGACAAACGCGGCGGTTCTGATTCTGGCCGGTTTTAATGATGGGATATGGTATCTTTCCGCTATTAGGGCAACTTCCGAGGGTTGAAGCTTGAGCCCTCTTCCGCGCGGCTCATCCGGACGCGTGACCACTGCTACCACCTGCAACTGGTCTCGCTGAGCGCTCAGCAGAATCTCCAGGATGCGGGCCGCCAGTTGCGGCGTGCCCATGAAGACAATGTTCAAAGCCGACGTTTCAGATGCGGATGTG
>JAFAHH010000378.1 GCA_019237355.1 Acetobacteraceae bacterium
TCATTGCGGTTCCCGCGGTCGTCCGCCCCCATGCAGCCCGTCTTTCACTCGATTGACGGGCATACATCTCGAAAACGTCAAAAATACGTCAGAATTGCAACCAACGCTATGCCGCGCCGACCGAAGAGCTTTTCCCCAGAACCGAAACAGAGCACGATTGCCAAAACGGGCCGGAACGCTCGATGAGCCTCACAGGGAGGCGGAGGAACCATGGCTCGCACCCGAGTTGCCGACGATTTCCGGGCAATCCGCACCCGCATGGAAGAGCTGCGCCGAGAGCGCGAGCGGGTGCCCAGTACGGAAATGGACGGCGGAGCAGGCTCGCCGAACATTTTATCGGCTGCGGATCGCGAAAGAGGGCAGCGCTCACCTCCGGCAGCCCGGCCTTGCGTAGGCCGGCGAAATAGGTGGCTTCAAACATGACGCGGGTCTTTGGTACCCAGAAAAATCCTGCCTTCTGTTGCGCGATGCTTAAATAACCACGGCTGAGGCGACGAGCTTGGCTGAGCTCGGCAGCGGCGCGTTCTATCTCGCCCTTGAGCGCGTAGGCTGCGGCAAGGAATGCGCGAACGTAGGCCAATTCCAGATTAGCGCTGCGAGCCGTTTCGAGCGAGGCGATCGCCTCATCGATGCGTGATTGGAGCAGATGCACCTCGCCAATCCGGTAATTCTTTACGGCGATTTGGGGGTCCCGCGGGCTAAGCCGGATCGCTCGCTCCATAAGGGGGATTACGTCCTCTACCGACCCGGTCATCAGCTTGCAGTGACCGAGCGCGACCAACCCCGATACTGAGTTGCGGTCGAACGCGAGTACAGTCTCGTACTCGGGAATGGCCTCGTCATATCGACGCTGCGCCCGTAGCACCTCGCCTCTGGCGAAATGAACAGTCACACTACGAGGCGATGCTGCCAAGGCTTGTGTGATCAGTCCCTCGGCGCGCGCAATGTCAGCTTCTGCCGTGTCGGTCATGTGATTGATTACGCGGCCCGCAAGCGTAACTGCAAGCCAACTCTGCGCGGCGACCGATTGCGGATCGAGCGCCAAGGCGTACTCGAATAGTCTAACCCCTTCAGCATAGCTCGAACGTGATCTTGGGTTAGAGACTGCGGCGCGCCCCCGCAGAATGTAATCGAACGCATCGGGCTGTTCGGTTGGGGCGGGCAGCTTCTGCGCCAACTAGCTCAAGGTTAAGTGCTACCGCGATCCGGCCTCGTGATCTCATCTTGCAGCGCGAACAGATCGCTTGTGTCCCCTTCGACCCGTTCGGCCCACAGATGCGCGTCGCGCTCGGCGTCGATCAGCTGAACGTTAACGCGGACCCGGTTGCCAGACCGCCGGACGGAATAGGGCACTGCGTAAAATTGGTTATGCGAACGGAATCAGTTTACTGGGAGAACGAGAATGATTAAACCTATAAATTGCTCTGGCTACGGCGATGGCCCTGCTCGTATCCTCTGCCGTCCCGTCATTTGCCAATGGCGGTTGGCATGGTGGGGAGGTTGGCACGGTGGTTGGCACCTCATGGTGGTGGTTGGGGCGTCGGACCCGCCGTTGGTCTCGGCGTCGGACTTGGCCTACTCGGGGCCGCAATAGCCACGGCTCCCTACTACAGTTATCCCTACTCCTACAGTTACCCGTATCCTTATGGGTCTGCATACCCGTATGGGTACGCTCCCCCGCCCGCTTATGGTTATGGCTACGCCCCCTACTAAGGGGCGTTGCTCTTTGAGGTGGACGAGCTTTGCGACCAAGCCCATGGTCATTGTCGAGCAGCCGGACGCACTCGTGGTCGCGACCGCCCTTGATGCGCGGGTCGTTGATCGCCGCGTTTATGTAGCCCGCGCACACGCCCATTCCGCCGATCCGGCCGCGATCGAAGGCGCCGCTCCGACGCGGTCAGGCGCACTCTTCAAATACACGCCGCATAGCGCCAGCCAGCCTCATTTCCGGCCTTGATGACAGCACGGCACGACGTGCACCGCGAGCAAGTCAGAAGATCTTTGCTGGGCTGGATCGGGTTCTGCCCGAAGCTTTCCCGTGTCTCTTATGCATCGCACCAAATCCTATTAGAGGGTTGATGATCAATTTATAGGTGCCCGCGGCACGTAGGTCCTAAAAAAATGAGATGTAGTGGCCAAAAATTAGGATGCTCAAATTGGCCCCATGTTTATTTAGGTGCATCGCAGCATTTTGGGAACGCTTCCACACTCTTTATGTTCATGAGATGAAGCTAGGAGAAAAATCACATGGTCAATCAGTTTTCATATCGAACCGGGCTTCCTATGGTCGATTTGTTTTTTAGCAGCTATGCGACGCTGCTCGAGATGCAGCGCGCCTTTGTCTCCGGACGCATGATGACGGCGCCCGTGTCCGCTAAATTCGGCCACTCGGATCAGAGCCGCCATACGCATCAGAGCCGCCATTTCGAGATCGGTGCGACCGAGGAACAGGTCATTCCCATCACGAAGGAAGAGCTGCGGGTCGGCAAACGTCAGGTTCAAAGTGCAAAAGCCTATCGCGTCAGCACGACCGTGGTCGAGGTGCCTGTAGAACAGCAGGTGAATTTGCGCGCAGAGACGGTGGTGATTGAGCGGCGGCCCACCAAAGGGACAACGCTGCGTGGCGGAGAGTCATTTCAGGACCACACCATCGAGGTCCACGAGATGTACGAGGAGCCCGTAATCGGCAAGGTCATCACTCAGGCTGAAGAGATGGTCATCTATAAAACGCTGAGCGAGCGTACGGCTACTGTTCGTGAGACCGTGCGCCAGACTCAAGTCAACGTTGACGGGCAAGCGAAAACCCAGGTACGGCCGCCGCTCGAAATCGCTGGCGAGATCAGCCTGAAGGTCGAGGAGTCCCCGAAAGCACCCACTCAGTCGCAGGTCGAGACCGCACGCGAGACGAGTCCGAAAGTCGAGGAGTCTCCGAAGGTTTCGGTTCCGCCACAGGTCGAGACCGCGCGCGACACCGGCGTGAAGGTTGAGGAGCAGAAAAAGGCCCAGATTCACCCACAAGCCGAGGGGCGCGGCTCGGGGGGAGCGATCCGAACTGCGGCAGGTGAGAAGTCGCGCGGACTGGCCTTGGCTCAGAACTCTGGGGGACGCAAGAACCACACGAAACTCCGCGGCACCCATAAGAACTAAATCGAAGCAGCCTTTCTCCGGAGGACAGTCAAAGAGCTGCCAAGAACCTTGACAGCTCTTTCGTTTGGGAGCGAACGCCAGGTGGGCGGCGATAGGACGGGCTCGTGACGGTGGCTTTTTATATTGGCCCTCTAGAACATTACAAGAACGAGGGGCCACATGGAGGTAACCCAATCGCTGTTCTTCGCGAAGGCGGCCATTGCGCTTGGTCCCATCATCGGCTTCGGGAGCGCTGATATGATCCCGTGGTTGCTGCGTCGCACGGCTGGCAGCGCAAGGGCGAACGACAAACGGGCGCCGATCCAGTCCCCTGAAGTGAGCCGGACATTGAGTAGCCGGCGCAGCCCTCAGGGCCATAGTGACGGGCGTGCGATGCCCCAATCCTCAGCGATGCGTCCGTTCTCAAAACGATAGATTGCCATGATCGACTGTTCAAAGGGCCTGCCCTGGTAACTGGCCGTCAACTGCCAGCGCACGGCGACCCGATCGCCCTCTTCGATCATATCGAGGATTTCCAGGTTGATCGGTGGCGTCAGGGTCTTGAACCGCCCTCGCATTTGGCTGGCCCCCTCATGTCCGACCGGCAGGGCAGGTTTGCCCGGTTCATGCAGCCGGAAGTCCTCGGTGAACCAATCGCTGATGCGATCGGGCGCGCCCGAGTTATGGGCCGCCGCCATCTCCCGCAGCAGATCCTTTTGCTGAGACATTCACGGCTACTCGCGACACCGGCACCTAATCTCAGATTAGCTTCGCTAATGCCCGGGGGCCAGGATGGTGGGCCACAATGGCCGCGCCGGCTCTGCTCACTGTGGCCGCACCCCAGGTGACGCCTGAGCCCCAACCCGAGCGACGCCCGAGAGCCGGCCAGCGGACGCGGGGGCGGGCTGGGTGCGACTGCGGCGAGCGATTTACGGATCGCGTTATGCTGCTACTGGTTTCTAGCTACCCCAGCCGCGGCCACGAGGCGGTCCAAAAGACGAGCCGAAGCCGCCGCCACGACTACACGTCAAGCGGCCGTTTATATTCCCAATATCGCCGGCACAAC
>JAFAHH010000574.1 GCA_019237355.1 Acetobacteraceae bacterium
GCTTGCCAGATCTCCATATCCGCAATATCAATCGACTTGGGATCGTTAACCATCCGGTTGGTAAGACCTGGATGATCGACCACTGACATCTCAACCCTGAAGCCGAGGTCCTTCGTCGCTTGCTTCGCAATATCGGCGAGCGTGGAATACGACATTCCCGTGTGATTAAGGGTCACTTGTTTCAGGTTCTGGGCCCAGATCGTCGGGAATCCGGTCACAACCGTCGACGCTGCGACGGCGCCGGCGCCCCTAAGGAGTGACCGTCGCGAAACCCGGCACCCATCAAACAAAATGCTAGGCTTGGTCATTTCGACCTCTCTTGAGGTATTGGCCGGCTGCTCGCCTCGCCGTTGTGCGAGCCCAAACCCGGTAGTACGGCATGGCACGCAACCAGTCGCACTCTAGGCGATTCCGCTTGATTTGATCGGCGGCCGGCCGTTTAGCCGCTTCAGCTCGGAGGGTGACAGGCCATCGATGTCAGGCGGGGGAACCGCATCCAGCTTTGAACCAAGCCCAATCGCGTCGGCGCAAGCAGAATACAAACCCTCACCCGGGGTTTTGCCCCTCTTACCTCTTGATGACCGACTACAAAGCACGTTGCAACGCTTGTCAATGGTGTCGTGAACGTAAGCGTATACTGACCGCCAACGGAAGGGCGCGGGATTGGTCGCCACGCACACTGTTAGAGCCAACTTCGAAAACTGAGAGACGAAATCGGACGGGAATCGCGGCGATACGCTATGGCAATAGTGTAACAGGCTGACCCGCCCGACGGCGCCGCGCCGACCGGTTTCGCTGGAGTGGGCCCGTTTGCTGCGGAACAGGAACAGATGCCCAGAGAACGGATCGGTCTGCACCACATGCGCGATCTGCGCGGCCCATAGCGCATGCTGACGGGGCAGCATGCCAGATAGACCTTCGTGCTGACAGCTACCGAAGCCTGTGCTCGCGTAAGCCTTTGTTCATTGCCCTGTCTAGGTGATACGGGATGTCGGAAACAGCGACGCGCGTGAATTGGCAGAAGACATCCTAAGTTCTTGACAATGAGGCGAGGATCGCGGGGAGCGGTCTCAGCGTCGTCTTTACCGGTCGGCCTCGCGCTTTTTCAAACAGGGTTGTATCCCGGCTTCTTGTACACTCTGTCCCAGTTGCCGATGATATCGGGCTTGTAGAATCATCACGTGTGGCATCGTCCGGTCCTACCTCGCGCGCCCGTCACCCCGGCTGGCAACCAGGGCTTCGAACGCCGCAAGATCGAAGGTCCCGGGGTCAGGACCGACGCGCTCATTGAGGTTGAGGGCGTCGATTGTTGCCATGTCGGTGCTGCTGAGCTCGAAGTCAAAAATGTCGAAGTTCTCGGCAATATGCTGCGGATTGACCGACCGCGGAATGGCCACGAGGCCGTGCTGCAGGTGCCAGCGGAGCACCACCTGCACCGGGGTCTTGCCATGCTGGGTTGCCAGCGCCCGGATCTGCGGATTCTGGAGAACGCGCGCAACATTCTTGCCGCCGCCGATGGGCGACCAGCTCTCGGTCACGATGCCGCGCTGCGCGTTGACATCGCGAAGGGCGTTTTGGCTGAACAGCGGATTCAACTCGATCTGGTTGACCACCGGCACGACGGATGTGCGCTCAAGCAGGGTTTGTAGGTGGTTGGGGTTGAAGTTGCTGACTCCGATAGCGCGCACGCGCCCATCCGCCAGCAGCTTTTCGGCGGCCTTGTACGAAACCAGTGTCTTTTCGAATTCCTTCGGAACCGGCCAGTGCAGCAGGTACAGGTCGAGGTAGTCGAGCCCGAGCTTGCCCATGCTGGTCTCGAAGGCACGCAGCGCTTGGTCGTAGCCGAAATCCGCGATCCAGAGCTTGGTCGTCACGAACAGGTCGGCGCGCGCGATTTCGCTGCGGGCGACGGCTTCGCCGACCTCCTTCTCGTTCCGAATAGTTGGCCGCCGTGTCGATCAGCCGATACCCGGCCGTAATGGCGGTGTGCACCGCCTCGGCCGCCTGGTCCGGGGCGATCGCGAAGGTGCCAAAGCCCAGGGTGGGCATTGTCACGCCGTTGTTGAGCTTGATGTGCGGGGTCTATCCATTGTTCTGTTCTCCGTTGTGGCTGCGCTGTCCCATGTAGCAGCTCTGAGAGCGTGCCGTTCATTTTCGTCACTTCACCTTCGCGCCGAGCGCAATTGGAACAGTCTGGATGAGCTTTAAGGACCGGACCATTTGCTGCGTGGTGGCCTTGTATTGCCTGAAATGCGGCGTTTCCAAGTGCGCCTTGTAGGCGTCGGCATCAGCGTAGATTTCAAAAACCCTGACGAGGGAAAGGTTGTCCTTTTCGTACACGGCGTACAACGCCAGGACTCCCGGCTCAACACGAATGGCTGTCTCGATTTGCTCCTTGACGGCAGCTTTGTAACTGTCCGCCTGAGCGGGATCGATTTCGATTTCTGCCATCTGCAGATACTGGCCCTGTGTTTCGGCGTACGCAGTACTGCACAGAGTCGATGCCAGACACGATGCGGCAAGAATCAGCAACCGCCCGCCATCCATGGGACCTCCTTTACAGTTCCTGGCGCGTGGGCCGGAACAGGATCTCATTCACGTCCACCTCCTCCGGCTGGCTGATGGCGAAGGCAACGGCGCGTGCGAACGAGTCGGCAGGAATCGCGGCTGATGCATAGAAGTTGCGGACTCTTTCGGCGGCGTCCGGGTCGGTGATGCTGTTCGGCAGCTCGGTCGCGACAGCGCCCGGTGAGATTACCGTCGTGCGAATGTTGTAAGGCTTCACCTCCTGTCGCAGCCCTTCGGATAGCGCCCGCACCGCGTACTTGGTCGCCGCATAGACCGCGAAACCCGGCCCGACCCTGTGGCCAGCGACAGACGAAACGTTAATGAAATGCCCGGACCTCTGGCGCTGCATATGGGGCAGCGCGGCGGCAATGCCGTACAGCACGCCCTTGATGTTGACATCGATCATCTGGTTCCATTCGTCGATCTTCAGCCGCTCCAGCGGCGCCTGGGGCATGAGGCCGGCGTTGTTGATCATGACGTCAATGCGCCCGTGTGATTGCACCGCACGATCCACCAGACGCTTGACCTGCTCGTGCCGGGTCACATCGGTCTGAACGACGCTCTCATCAGCCAAGGACAGCTCTTTCGCGAGTGCCTGAAGCCGTTCAAGGCGCCGCGCTCCCAGCACCAGTTTGGCGCCGCTCTGGGTGAGAAGCCGGGCGGCAGCTTCTCCGAGGCCGCTGCTCCCGCCGGTGATGACGATGACCTTTCCTTCGATGTTGTTGCTCATGCTGTGACTCCTTTGTGTCGCGCTGATTCCGAGTGCCCGAGCCCGTGCTTTCGCATCAGCTTTCAGTCAGTCCGGTATTGCTCGTCGCTGACCTGTTCCATCCAATCAACCGCTTTGCCGTCGAGCTTTTCCTGAACGGCGATCGGGCTCATGCCGGTGGTTGCCGTGGCGCCGTGCCAGTGCTTCTCGCGCGGCGGAAACCAAACCACGTCACCGGGCCGGATGGTCTCGACCGGCCCGCCCTCGCGCTGAGCCCAGCCGCAACCGCTCGTTACAATCAGGGTCTGGCCGAGCGGATGGGTGTGCCATGCCGTGCGCGCGCCCGGCTCGAACGTGACCAGGGCTGCAGCGACGCGGGCGGGATCAGGAGGGCTGAACAGCGGGTCGATGCGGACGCTGCCGGTAAACCACTCCGCAGGCCCTTTGCCGGAAGGCTGCGAGCCGCTCCGTGTGATCTCCATGACCGTCCCCTTTGCTCAACCATCCCCGGGCCTCCATCTTGGGGCGTCTCTGCGCAGGATTAGGCGCTAGAGTGCGAATGAGCTTATTAGCAGGCCTTCTGAATGCCGCGGACGGACCTCAACGATCTGCTCGCCTTCATCGCAGTGGCGCGGGAACGGAGCTTTACGCGGGCCGCCGCCAAGCTCGGTATTTCACAATCGGCGCTGAGCCAGACGATCAGGGGGTTTGAATCACGGCTTGGACTGCGCCTGCTCGCCCGCACCACTCGCAGTGTCGCGCCGACTGAAGCTGGCGAACAGCTGCTGCAGACCG
>JAFAHH010000649.1 GCA_019237355.1 Acetobacteraceae bacterium
GGGAGTTGCTGAATACCTTGGAGCGGCTGCGGGCCCTGCAGCGCCAGCCCCAGCCGCCGGTCCGGGTCGCTAATCCAGCCCGTGGCGGCGCCCCCAATGGCGGGGGTGATCCGCGGGGGGAAGAGAATTCGAGATTAACGACCGACCAGGTTCGCGCCATCGGTGACGAGGTCCGGCGCTGCTGGACGGCGGATTTCGGCGCTCCCGGCGTGGAGCAGATGCAGGTGCTGCTGATCGTCCGCACCGATGAGAGCGGGGTTGCGCATGTGGCCGACATTGCCCCGCAGGATCATGGGCGGCTGGGCGATCCTATTTTCCGGGCCTTCGCCGAAAGGGCCCGGCGCGCCGTTCTCGATCCGCGCTGCGCCAATTTACCCTTGCCGCGTACCATGCAGGGCCAGCGGCAAGTCTTGACCTTCCGCTTCAGGCCCGGGGAGTAGCAGACTGATGAGTGATTTGTTAGCATCGAAGCTCCACCGCCGGGGCGTACTCGCGGCGGGCTTAGCGGGCAGCGCCGCCCTGCTCTCACCGCTGGCCTCGCTGCGCGCCCAGGGCACAGGCGGGGGGTCGCCGTCCCGCCAATCGGCCGTGATCGATGTGAACCGGGCGCGCAGCGAACCAATTCCCATAGCCATTCCGGATCTGGGGGGAACGGCCGGGGAAGGCGAGCGGCTGGGGCGCCAAATGGCGCAAGTCATTACCAATGATCTTGCCCGCAGCGGCTTGTTCCGGCCGCTGGACCGCGGCGCCTTCATTCAGCCTGGCCCGAGCTCGGACGACACGCCGGATTTCCAGAACTGGCGGGGCACGGGGGCACAGGCGCTGGTTACTGGCCGGGTAGACGAAAATGGCGGGGCCGTCCGGGTCGCGTTTCGGCTGTGGGATGTGCTGCCGCAGGAGCAAATCCAAGGCACTGCCTACACGACCAATCTCGCCAACTGGCGCCGTATCGCGCACATTATGAGCGATGTGGTCTACGAACGGCTGCTGGGGGAGAAGGGCTATTTCGACACGCGGATCGCCTACGTATCGGGCACCGGGCCGCGCGACCGGCGAACCAAGCGCCTGGCGGTCATGGACCAGGATGGCGAAAACCAGCGTTATTTGACGGACGGAACCTGGCTGGTGCTGACACCGCGCTTTCATCCCACGCGGGAGCAGATTGCTTTCATGAGTTACGCAAATAACCGGCCGCGGGTGTATTTGCTGGATCTTGGGTCGGGGCGGCAGCAGGTGCTTGGGGATTTTGAGGGCATGACCTTCGCGCCGCGGTTCAGCCCGGATGGCAATACGGTGATCATGTCGGTGGCGCGGGGTGGTGGGTCGGATATCGTTACAGTGGATGTTGCGAGCCAGCGCGAGCGGCGGCTGACCAATTCCTCGGCCATCGATACGAGCCCATGCTATAGCCCGGATGGCAGCCAGGTCGTGTTCAACTCCGACCGGGGCGGCGATCAGCAGCTTTACGTTATGGATGCCTTCGGTGGTGGGGTGCGCCGGATCAGCTTCGGCAACGGGCGGTATGCGACCCCCGTTTGGTCGCCGCGCGGCGATCTGATTGCTTTCACCCGGCTCAATGGCGGGACATTTGCGATTGGGGTGATGCACCCGGATGGCTCGGGGGAGCGGATTTTGTCCGAAAGCTTTGCGGTCGAGGGGCCGACTTTTGCGCCCAATGGGCGGGTGCTGGCTTTCTGGCGGGAGACCCCATCTCGGGATTCGCGCGGAACCGGCTTTTCATCACGGCTGGTTTCCATCGATATTACTGGGTTCAATGAGCGGCCGGTGCCGACGCCGACCGATGCGTCCGACCCGGCTTGGTCGCCGTTGGGGAGTTGAGGGGAGACTGTGCGCCACAGGGACGGCCATGCTCTCCAAAGATGAGGCCAGCCGGAGGTGCTCAAACCGCGTAGATACAACCGTAGGAAACCTCTTCGGGAACGCGAAGTCGTATCTCGCTGCAGCAGATCGCATTATTGAAGGCGGCGAACTCGACCTCATCCTCAATCCGGCATTCTATCTGTTAATCGGCTTCACTCTAGAGCTGCTGCTTAAGGCCATATGCCTCGATGCTGGGGCAACCCAAACGGAACTTCGCATGGTTATTGGACACGACCTACACATGGCGTATCGCTTTGCAATGGAGAGGGGAAGGGTGCCGCGCGTCATGACCGAATTCGGTAAGCTCGTGCTGGCGCTCAGAGACCATCACAAGGAGTTCGTATTCCGCTACACGCCAGATATACCGGAATTGGTGGTGCCTCCCCCGGCATATTGCGTAAGTGTGATCAAGGAGAACCTTCCGTGGATTGAGCGCTCAATTCTGACGCCGATAACTTGAGGCGCAATCACTTAATCCGGCTTTTTTTGCGGTGCCCGCGAGAGACTTGGTCCCGGCGGCACCTGGACTCGGGGCTGTGTGGGGAATGAGTCATCAGTCTTCTCGCTGGCTTTCAGTTGCACGAACGCCCATTTGAGACTGGTTTCGATACTCTTTAATTGGTGCAACGCTTCGCTCCGTAGTTTTTCCTGCCCTGCGCTTACATTTAGGACTGCTACGTCCTTTAGGAGCGAGA
>JAFAHH010000188.1 GCA_019237355.1 Acetobacteraceae bacterium
CAGAAGAAGTTCTCGACGAGATGTCGCCATTTGTAGATTTCTGCGTCGATGGCCAGCGGCCTCAAGCGGTTTGGCCGCTGCGAGATCACGATCTTGGCGCCCCTCTGGTTCAGCTCCTTGATGATCCAGTCGGCGTCGAACGCTTTATCGGCAATGAATGCGTCGAAATCCACGCCGTTGATTAACGGCGGGACCCCAACCGTGTCGTGGCGCTGGCCCGGCAGAAGCAGGAAGCGCACCAAATTGCCAAGCGCGTCGGTCAGGGCCAGGATCTTGGTCGTTAGGCCACCTCTCGAGTGGCCGATTGCTTGGCTCTGAGTCCCCCTTTTGCGCCCTGACCGTGGCGGTGGACTTTGACGATAGTGGCGTCGACCATGGCATATTCCAGGTCCGGGTCCGCGGCGACGGCCTCGAGCATGCGCCTGAAGACCCCGGCCTTCACCCAGTCCCGAAAGCGCTTCTCAACCGAATTCCACTTCCCGAACCCAGGCGGAAGGTCACGCCATGGGCTGCCGGTACGCATAATCCAAAGCACCGCTTCCACAAACAGCCGGTTGTCCCCGCCGGTCCGCCCGGGATCGCCCGGCTTGCCCAGGCAACAGGCTCCATCTTGCTCCATTGCTCATCCGTCAGGCAGAACCGGTCCACGGCCAAACTCCTTTTCGGAGTTTGGAATCACACGCGCCGTGACCGAGGGAATTCCCAATCTCAACAGGCCCTAGAGCATGATGAGTTCAGGCCCGAACCCATCATGCTCTAGTGTCTCGGTTTGAGAGCGCGATTCAGGCTTTCCGACGATCGGGACCCCAATTCGCTTGCGAATTGGGAACCCGATTCCGCCTCAAGCCATCGCGCTCTAGCATGGACAAAGGCTCAGCGCCGAAGTCCTGATCAGGACACCTCTTCAAGGCTGAATTGCTGCGCCTCCTCATCATATGAGAATAGTTCAGCGAAGCGCCCCCAGGAAATCGCCGTTCGCAACGTCTGCTCGGCATAGTCCGGCGACATGTAGTCTTCCAGCTCATCCTGAAAGCGTACGGCAGATGCACGGTGATTCCAGCGCTCCTCCAGAACCTGGCGAATCATCGAAATCAGCGGCACATTTGCCCGCAACGCTGCGGCGAACAGCGGTTTGCGGTCCTCAATGTCGGCTGCAACATAGGCCCGGCCCGCCGGGGTGATCCGGATATCGCCCTCCTCGAGCTCGGCAAAGCGCAGCAATTGTAGTGTCTCGCCCAGCGGCAAGAGCTCATCCAGTTCAAGCTGCAGAGTTTCGGCAAGCGCTGGGAGGTCCGCACGCCCGTTATAAGGCTCGCCTACGAGCGTCTCGAGCAAGCCCGCGATAAGGTTCGTGCCCACAGGATGAAGCTTGGTAGCAATCCCGGGCGCCGCCGGGGCAAGCGGCCGGCCAGGTGCTTCCCGCCGTGTCATCAAACCGTAAATATCGTCCACAATCTTCCGGAACATCGGGTCAAGCCGATTGCGCGGATGTGGCAAGTTTACTCGCAGCTCGTTCACCACCCGGCCAGGATTTGAGGAAAATACGAGGATCCGGTCGCACATCAGCACGGCCTCCTCGATATTGTGAGTGACCATCAGAACCGACTTGATCGGAAGCTTGTCTTCCGACCATAGGTCGATCAGGTCCGTGCGCAAGGTTTCGGCGGTTAGCACGTCGAGTGCGCTGAACGGTTCATCCATAAGCAACAAATCGGGATGCACCACCAGGGCGCGCGCGAAACCGACCCGCTGGCGCATTCCACCCGAAAGCTCCCTCGGATAGGCATTTTCGAACCCCCCAAGGCCGATCAAGTCGATTCCCTGCTCCGCCCGCCTCTCGCGCTCCGCCCGCGGTACCCCTTTCGCCTCCAGCCCGAGCTGCACGTTTTCGCAGACAGTCAGCCAGGGAAACAGAGCGAAGCTTTGAAACACCATCGCCACACCTTCGGCCGGGCCTTGGAGCGGCTGACCGCGC
Organism: Acetobacteraceae bacterium; assembly: GCA_019237355.1. Taxonomy (GTDB): domain Bacteria; phylum Pseudomonadota; class Alphaproteobacteria; order Acetobacterales; family Acetobacteraceae; genus JAFAHH01. Next base: position 1,976 of record JAFAHH010000188.1, read on the forward strand.
CAAAGAACCCGCCCGGCAGTCGGTTTAAGCAAGCCCGCGATGATCCGGAGCAAGGTCGATTTGCCGGAGCCCGAACGGCCGAGCAGTGCCACCATCTCACCCGCCCGGAGCGAAAGATTGACGTTTTCCAGCACGATAAGCTCAAGGTTGGATTCCTTGGGATAGGCTTGCCGGCACGCCTCCACACGGAGCAACTCACCGCTGGTGACATTGATGTCCATGCCTAATCCTCAATCAAGCGTCAGGCGCCTTGTGGCATAAGCGTAAAGGGGGCGCCATAGGAGTCGATTGAACAGCACGACGAAGCCGGACATCACTGCGACACCAAGTACCACCCGGGCCATATCTCCCTTCTCCGTCGCCGCTGCGATATAGGCGCCGAGCCCGTGCGCGCTGATTTTTGTATCACCCCAGGCGGCCGTTTCAGCCACGATGGAAGCATTCCAGGAACCACCCGAGGCGGTGATCGCACCTGTGACATAATACGGAAAAATGCCGGGAAGTATGACCCGCCGCCACCACAACCCGCCTTGCACGCGAAAATTCGACGCTGCTTCGCGCAAATCCGAGGGAAAGGCCGCCGCACCTGCGATCACATTGAACAGAATATACCATTGGGTACCGAGAATGATCAGCGGGGTCAGCCATATGTCCGGATTAAGGTCAAGCGCAACAATCGCTAGCACCACGGGTGGGAACAGCAGGTTTGCAGGAAACGCGGCAAGGAATTGTGCCACCGGCTGGGCTCGCCGGGCCCAAACCGGGCGCAGGCCGAGCCACACACCGATCGGGACCCAAACGAGCGTTGCCAAAATCATCAATATGGCGACGCGCGCCAAAGTGTAGCAGCCGAGCCGGAGCGCCTGGACAATATCGTCCCAACCGATCGCCGCGGCCATATACGTCACGATCTGCCAGAGCGCGATGCCGATCACGGCGAGCAACACCGTAAGCCAGGCCGCGTCGCCCGCCCGAGATGGCGCGCGCTCCCGGGCACGGTGCGAAGGCCATAGCGAGATGCGAAGACCGCTAAACCGGAAGAAGAGATTAGCGATCCCGTCGCCGATCATCTGCAAGAGATAGGTGCGGCGCAAAAGCCGGAGCATCCAAGGATCCCGGGCGGCCGCGCCGCTGATGGTTTCAAAGCGAAACTTTGCCGACCACGCGACCAACGGCCGAAAAAGCAACTGGTCATACGCAAGAATGACCAGCAACATCACGACAATTGCATAAGCAACCGCCACAATATCGCGCCTCTCGAGGGCGAGCGCGACATAGGAGCCGATCCCGGGCAGCTTCCAGGTATTATCACCGACCGAAATCGCTTCCGAGGCGGTGACGAAGAACCACCCGCCAGACATCGACATCATGGTGTTCCAAATCAGTCCTGGCATGCCGAACGGGACCTCGAGCCGCCAGAACCGCTGCCAAGCGGAGAGGCGAAATGCACGGGCTGCTTCTTCAAGGTCACGCGGCACCGTTTTGAGCGACTGATATAGGCTAAACGCCATGTTCCAAGCCTGGCTGGTAAAGATCGCAAACACGGCCGCCAATTCGAGCCCGAGTACCCGGCCCGGGAAGAGACTCATGAAGAAGACAACCGTAAAGGTGAGAAACCCGAGGATGGGAACCGATTGCAGGATGTCGAGAATCGGGATCATCACGGCCCCTGCCCGGCGGCTTTTCGCGGCTGCAGTGGCATAAGTGAACGTAAAGGCCAGTGAAGCTGCAAGCGCTGCAAACATGCGCATCGTGGTGCGCAGGGCGTAGTTCGGCAGGTTGCCTGGATCGAGGCTAACGGCGAGGGCTTCCGGCGCACTGATCGGCTGCCAGGTGTGGCGTGCGATCTCCACAACCGCGATAATCAGGCCGAATACGAAAGCAACGGCGGCAAGATCCCAAATGTTCGGCAGACGCCGGACAGCGACCAGGCTGGGGAATGGTCGATCGGACATAGCGGAACCCGCGGCTTTTTGTCTAAGCGTCGCCCTTAGCGCAGCCTCGCTGAGGCTGTCACCACGGCCGCTTGAAGGTTATTTTACGCCCGTGCTGCCAAAGCCGCCGCTCGCCCGCAGGCTTCCGGGTAAGGTCTCCACCTCCCGCCAGGTCGCCCGCAATACCGGGGCCAGCACGGCCTGAGCAATCCGCATCCCGCGTTCCACGGTGAACGGCTGATCGCCCGCGTTGAGCAGGATGACTTGGACCTCACCGCGGTAATCCTCGTCAATGGTGCCCGGGCTGTTGGGCAGGACAATGCCGTGCCGGAGTGCGAGGCCCGAGCGCGGCCGTATCTGCAGCTCATGACCCGGCGGCAGCGCGATGATCAGTCCGGTCGGGATCAATGCACGATGGCCGGCTGGTATGATGACCGGGTGCTCCACTGCGGCGAGCAAATCCATCCCCGCCGACGACGGGGTCGCGTAGCTGGGCAGCGCTAGCCCGGCCGCATGCGCCAGGCGACGGACGGCGATTTCCGTCACACTCCCGCGACCCCGACCGTCATTCCGCCGCAGACATAAAGAATCTGGCCGGTGACAAACCCGCTCCGGGCATCCAGTAGGAACGAGATCGCCTGGGCCACATCTTCGGGCTCGCCGAGCCGGCGCACCGGGATGCCATTGATAATTGCCTGAGTTCGAGGGCTATCAGGAGGATTGGCCCGATCGAACAGCTCGGTACGGATCGGGCCGGGACCGATCGCATTCACTGTGATCCCATGCTGCCCGAGCTCCAGAGCCCACACGCGGGTCATTCCAATCAGCCCTGCCTTGGTCGCCGCGTAAACCGTGCGCAATTCTTTGCCGAGCGCCGCGCGGGAGGAAATGTTTACCACGCGGCCAAACCGCGCCTGTTTCATTCCGGGCAGCAACGCTTGCAAACATTGTAATGTGCAGCGCAGGTTTAGCGATACGGTAAGTTCGAGATCTGCCAAGCTTTGCTCCTCGACCGGCCCGGGCCGCACCACGCCGACATTGTTCACCAGCCGGGTGATTGGCCCGCCCCGCAACGCTTCCTCTAGCGCACGTGCCGTTTCCGCCGGGTTTGAGAGGTCTGCGCGTATACCATCGCCGATGATGTCAATGACCACCGGTTCGTAGCCGTCGGCCCGGCACCGTTCGGCGGCGGCGCGCCCGATCCCAGCCGCCCCTCCGGTTATGAGGACTCGTCCATTCATTGCTCAGCTCTTAGTTTATAAGTGGCCACAGCGATTCGGATAGAGGCTGAAAAGCCTGATTTCCCGGTAGCGTCTTGAGCACTTGTAGTACTGCCACGGGTCCTTCGATTCCTCCGGCGCCTTCACCTGGAACAAATACATGTCATGGACCATCAGCCCGCCCGGACGGATATGGCCATCCTCAACTGCGAGCTCGCTGCCAGCTCCGGTCTTGTCTGCATAGACACTGGACATGTCGAGCAACAGGCCGGGGTTCACCGACTGTTCCGCTTGAGCCGATGACCAACTAGCCAGAGCCAGTATCAACCCCGCAATGGCCACTCCGATCTTCATCCTCATGAAAGCGCTTTCCCGAGCTTCGTTTTAGGGCAGATGCAATTTTGCCTCAGTGCGCGCCTGGAGCGCCTCAATCGTGAGGCCCGGTATGATATCGATTACAACAAAACCCCGTCCGGTGACGTCGAGAACGGCGAGGTTGGTATAAACCCGGGTAACGACGCCTCTGCCCGTTAGAGGATAGGTGCACTGATGCACAACACGGGCGCGCCCGTCCTTGGTGGTGTGCTCCATCAGCACCCAGACCTCTTTGGTGCCGACCGCAAGATCCATTGCACCTCCGATTTGCGGGGCGGGATCATTCTCGGTCATGGCCCAATTGGCCAGATCGCCATTCTCCGCGACCTGATAAGCCCCGAGGACGCACAGATCGAGATGCCCGCCGCGCACCAGGCCGAAGCTATCCGCGTGGTGCAGAAAGCAGGCGCCCGGCTGAAGCGATACGTACTGGCTGCTTGCATTGATCAACCACGGATCGACCTGATCTGGTGACGGCGCTGGTCCCATGCCGAGAATGCCGTTTTCGGAATGGAATATTACCTCACGGCCGGATGGGATATGATCGGCAACCAAGGTGGGGATCCCGATACCTAGGTTAACATACCACCCTTCCCGCAAATCCTGCGCGGCTCGGGCAGCCATCGCCGCACGGTTAAGTGGCTTGGCTGTCGCCATTGTTGCGGACATGACCTCTCCCTTCAAGGCGGCGGCGGATCGCCGTACGGCACGTGGATCACGCGATTGACGTAAATCCCCGGGGTGGTAATCGCTTCGGAGTCGAGCTCGCCTAGCTCGGCGAGGTGCTGGGTTTGCATAATCGTCAGCTTTGCCGCCGCCGCCATAATCGGATTGTAGGAACGGCCGGTCGCGCGATACATTGCGTTGCCCCAGCGATCGGCACGCCAGGCCTCGATCAGCGCCACGTCGCCGTGCAACGCGTATTCCAGGACGCATTCCCGTCCCCCAATCTCGCGTGTCTCTTTGCCCTCAGCAACCTTGGTACCGGCCCCGGTCGGGGTGAAAAAAGCCTGCACGCCCGAGCCGGACGCCCGCAGCCGTTCCGCCAAGGTGCCCTGCGGCACCACTTCCAGCTCCACTTTCCCAACCCGTACCAGTTCGCCTGCCAGGCTCGAGGCGCGCAGGAAACTGCAGATTATCTTGCGCACCCGGTCTTGTTCGAACAGCCGCGCCAGTGGGCCGGTATGCCCTCGCCCGCCGCTATTCGATACAATGGTCAAGTCGCGCGCACCCTGCTCGACCAGCCCCTGGATCAAGGCAATTGGTTGCCCGACATGTCCGAATCCCGCAATCAGGACTGTCGACCCATCCTGAATGCCCGACATGGCCTCGTCCATAGACCGCACGATTTTGTTGATCATTGGGCATTTCCAATTACCTGTATAAAGCCTTCCCGGTTGCGCCAGACCGGCATTTAGGCTGGTATTGCGGATAACCTCAACGCGTCCGAGGCCCGGTCGCCAGCATTCAACCAGCTAGTCCGTAACGCGCTGGCTTGTGAGGCGCTAGATCTCCGGCAGGAATGGCGGCCATCATTGCGACTGGAAGGGAGGGAGGTTAACCGCATGCGCACTCAGGTTGGCATCGTTGGGGCCGGGCCAGCAGGGCTGATGCTCTCGCATCTTCTCCGCCTACGGGGGATAGAGTCGATCATCATCGAGCGGCGCACCCGCGACGCAATTGAGGCCACCATTCGTGCTGGCGTTTTGGAGCAGGGCACGGTAGATCTGATGACCGAAACCGGGGTCGGCGAAAGGCTCAAGCGCGAAGGTTTCGTTCATCAAGGATTTGAAATCCGGTTCAGCGGACGAAGCCATCGGATCAATCTTTATGAGCTGACGGGAGGGCGCACGATCACGATCTATGCCCAGCATGAGGTATTGAAGGATCTTATCAAGGCGCGACTGGATGCCGGGGGGCAGATCCTGTTCGGGGTTGAAGTGACGGGGGTAGACGAGGTGCAGTCCGATGCACCTAAGATCCGGTTCACCCAGGACGGCAAGGCGGAGGAACTTGTTTCTGACTTTGTCGCCGGGTGCGATGGTTCCTACGGCGTTTGCCGGAAGCAAATCCCGGAAGACATCCGAAGGGAGTATTTTCGGAATTATCCGCTCGGCTGGTTCGGCATCCTGGCCAAAGCGCCGCCTTCGTCGGATGAGCTCATCTACACGAACCACGAACGCGGCTTCGTTTTGATCAGCACAAGGTCGCCTCACGTGCAGCGGCTCTATTTCCAGTGCGATCCTAACGATTCGGTCGAGAATTGGTCCGACGATCGCGTTTGGGAGGAGCTTGAGACGCGCATGGCGGGCGGAGATTTCCGGCTCAAGCAAGGAGAGATTTTCCAGAAAGGGATCATCCCGCTGCGCAGCTTCGTCTGCGAGCCAATGCAGTATGGAAAGCTATACCTTGCGGGGGATGCCGCGCATTCGGTGCCGCCAACTGGAGCCAAGGGGCTTAATCTCGCGGTCGCGGACGTACATGTGCTCGCCCGGGCCATTGGGTCCTATTACTCCTCAAACGCCACGGATTTGCTCGAGACGTATTCGGCGACCGCGCTTCGACGGGTGTGGCGGGCACAGTTTTTCTCGTATTGGATGACATCGATGCTGCACCGCTTCCACGACGCGCCGGAGTTCGACCATAGGCGGCAATTGGCGGAGCTTGATTTGGTCACCAGTTCCCCCGCGGCGCAGACGGTTTTGGCGCAGAACTATGTGGGCTTGCCGCTTGGGTGAGTCAGATAGCCCCCGCCTTGGAGACCGAGCGCAGTGCGTCGCAGTCATGGATCCAGCCGAACTCTTCCGGGAACCTGGACAATCTTTGATCGCGATCCGCCAGAGTGGGGCCCTCCAGCCACCTGCGCTATTCAATGCGGATCGCGCGGACGAGGCGGGTCCATCTGCCGCAGTTCCTCTGGCCAGCTGCGACATTTGTTGGGGACCCCGCGAAGGAGCCGGCTGAAGGCGGTATCAGGATCGAGCAACTCTAAACGACTGCCCGACGGCCATCATGAACAGATGGAGCCGCATGCGACCTTAAGCGATCTGGGGAGCAGATGAAACGCTGACGCTCTTCGGCACCCCCAGCCCATCTCCGGCAATAAGAGCTTGCCTGGCGAACTCAGTGCCAAAGCACAAAGCGCAGAAGCTGGCTCCCATACCGTTGGGCGAAAAGAAGTCCATTACCGGCCTCATGACCCATGAAACCGGGAGGTTGATCGATAATCAGAAGCGCACCAACTTTAGAGCGCAGGGTTTGCTCCAGCAGATCTCGCCGCGCATCGGCGCTCCCCATGTAAAGATCTCCTTGAAACTGAACAAAAGCGACTCGCGTGTGCGAAGGCGTGGCCGTTTCCAGCATGCGCCGGAAATCGTCGGTTTGCCCAAGCAGCCTGAGACTCCCGCCCGCGCCATGCGCGGCCGGGCGAATCGCAATGACCGCCTCCGCAACCGGCTTTTGTGGAATGCTCGTTTGAGGCTGGCGCTCCGGGTTTGGCCCTCTCGTTTTTCACCCCAGCCCGGCCGTCGCGAGCAACGTTGCGCTCCAGCAGCTAACCGCAGAGCCGCGGTGCAGAGATGCGCAGTGCAGTCTAGTGCTCGTCCCTGAGCGTGCCCTTGAATGCGGCGTGAAAGCGTTGATGGCATGACCGCGCTATCTTATGTTAGGCACGGGAGCTCCTGCTCATCGCAGCAGGCGCGCTCCTCTTTTTGGCTCGGCGCGTTGGAGCTAGGTGCCCATTTGGTGCTGCGATGAGAAAGG
>JAFAHH010000832.1 GCA_019237355.1 Acetobacteraceae bacterium
GCCAGGCTGTTTCCACACAGTCTGCTACCGATGTGCAGCAGAAGATCGAGGATGCCTTGCTCAGAAGTGCCGCGATTGAAGCTGCCCGGATAACTGCCGAAGCCCAGGGCCGAACCATCATCTTGCGGGGCGCCGTGAATAGTTGGACAGAGCGAGAGCTTGCAGAACAAGCTGCTTGGGCTGCCCCGGGCGTGAGCCGGATCGAAAATCGTATCAAGGTCATACCTAGGCTGTCGCAATCGCAATCCGCCGGCTCGCAGGAACAAGCGCCGGTGTTTAGTAGCGATGAGAGTTAGCTCGCATCTTCTTGCGGTGACTATCGCGGCTGTCCCAGCTCTTGGAGCCAAGCCGCTCGCGCACAATCGGGCCGCTTTGCAGCCGATCCCGCCGAGGGAGCGGTGATCGCACGGCGCTGGTGCGCTCGTTGCCACGCGGTGGCCGGCGAAAAATCCGCATCCGATATGGCGCCGCCGTTCCAGGTCATTGCCCGTACCCGCGCCAGCGACCCGGATCGGCTCAGGGGGTTTCTCTCGCGGCCCCATTGGCCGATGCCGCCGCTGCAGCTCTCCCGCCAGGAAATCGAAAATATCATCGCTTATCTGCAATCGCTGGGCAGCGCGCCCCATTGACCTAAATCAATGCGCCTCGCGGCAAACTCTTTTTTTATGCAGGGCGCTGCGGGAGGATTTGATATGCAAGATGCGGGCTGGGTGCGCTGGTTCGGCACACTGCGCATGAGCGACGTTCCGCTGGTCGGCGGAAAAAATGCCTCTTTGGGGGAGCTTTACAGTGCCCTGAGCGCGGAGGGCGTTACCGTTCCGAACGGCTTCGCGCTAACGGTGGATGCCTATTACACGCCGCTTAAGCAGAGCCAGGCTTGGAATGAGCTGCGCCAGCTCTTCGACGATCTCGACGTTACCGATATCGGACGGCTGGCCAAAACGGCAGCCGAGGCGCGCCGGATTGTCTATGACGCCAGCGGAGTCGAGCCCCTCAGGCGGCAAGTCGCGGAAGCCTACCGGCAGCTTGAGGCGGAATACGGAACCGATGTGGCCGTGGCTGTGCGCAGCTCCGCGACGGCTGAAGATCTTCCCAACGCGAGCTTCGCAGGCCAGCATGAGAGCTATTTGCACATTCAGGGCGCCGATGGGGTGTTCGAGTCCTGCCGCCGGTGCTTCGCGTCCTTGTTTACCGACCGGGCGATTGTTTACCGCCAGAACAATGGCTTCGGCCATCTCAAGGTGGGGTTATCCGTTGGGGTGATGAAAATGGTTCGGTCGGACCAGGGCGCGAGCGGGGTGATGTTCACGCTCGATACCGAATCCGGTTTCCGCGACGTCGTTTTCATTACAGGGGCTTATGGGCTCGGCGAGAATATCGTGCAAGGCACGGTGGACCCAGACGAATTCTACGTGCACAAACCCACCTTCCGTGCTGGCTATCGCGCCGTCTTGCGCCGAAACGTCGGCCGCAAGCAGATGCGTATGATTCTTGCTCAGAACGAAGATCGCGCCGGTGCGACAACACGGAATGTGCCGACGGCAAAGGAGGAGCAGGAACGGTTCTGCATTGGTGACGCCGATGTGCTTACGCTTGCCGGTTACGCCCTGAAGATCGAGGATCATTACTCGCGGGTGGCCGGTCACCCCCAGCCCATGGACATAGAATGGGCGAAAGATGCGTTCGATGGCCGCCTCTATATCGTCCAGGCCCGGCCAGAGACCGTTGCATCGCAAAAAACCGCCGACCTATTCGAGACCTACAAGCTAGACGCAGCCGGCAAGCCGTTGCTCACCGGAAAGGCGGTCGGCGAAAAGATTGCGGCCGGGCCGGTCCGGATCGTTGAGAGTGCGCAGGATCTTGAAGCTTTTCGGCCCGGCGAGGTGCTCGTGGCGAGCGCCACAAGCCCGGACTGGGACGAGGTCATGCGAGCCGCCAGCGCGATTGTGACCGACCGGGGCGGACGCACCTGCCACGCCGCCATCGTCGCTCGCGAACTTGGCGTTCCCGCCGTTGTGGGCGCCGAGACGGCCACCCAGACACTCAAGACGGGGATGCAGGTCACGGTTTCTTGTGCCAGCGGCGATGCCGGCCATGTCTACGAAGGGAACATCCCATTCGAAATCACCCGGACGCCGGCATCCGAGCTGCAACTCCCCCGAACGAGCATCATGGTCAACCTGGCCAATCCGGATCTCGCGTTTCGTACAGCAATGCTGCCGAATGCTGGGGTGGGTCTCGCACGAATGGAATTCATCATCAACGAGCATATTGGCGTGCACCCGATGGCGCTCGTCTGCCCCGAAAGGGTCACTGATCCAAAGAACCGCGAGACCATCGAGCGGCTCACACAGGGATTTGCCTCACCCCGCGAGTATTTTGTCCAAAACTTGGCGGAAGGGATCGGCACGATTGCAGCCGCCTTCTATCCGAAGCCGGTCATCGTCCGGCTTTCCGATTTCAAGACGAACGAATATGCCCGCCTGATCGGGGGCAGCGCCTTCGAACCCAAGGAGGACAACCCGATGCTCGGCTTCCGGGGCGCCTCTCGCTATGCCCATCCGGCATACGCCCCGGGGTTCGCGCTTGAATGCCAGGCCCTCCGCCGGGTTCGCGAAGAGATGGGGCTGACGAACTTAGCGGTTATGGTGCCTTTCTGCCGCCGGGTGGAGGAAGCCCACCGAGTGCTCGCGGCCATGGCCGGAAATGGCCTCAAGCGCGGCGAAAACGGGCTGGAAGTGTATGTCATGTGTGAAATACCCAATAATGTGATTCTGATCGATGCGTTTGCTGAAGCATTCGACGGGTTCTCCATCGGCTCCAATGATTTAACGCAGCTGACTCTTGGCGTAGACCGCGATTCCGAGCTTGTCGCCTTCGACTTCGATGAGCGCGATCCGGGCATGCTGAAAATGCTGCGCCTTGCGATCAGCGGCGCCAAGCGCAATCGCCGGCACGTTGGGATTTGCGGGGAGGCTCCGTCTAATTATCCCGAAATCGCCCGGTTCTTGGTCGAACAGGGTATAGATTCGATCAGCGTAACGCCCGCGAGCTTGCCACGCACCATCGGCGTGGTGCAGCAAACGGAACGGGCTTTGTCCGCATCCCAGCACAAAGAACGCGAGGATGCCAGCGGGCTCGCCGAGGCGTTGACCTAGATCAAAGCGAGGAACGGGAAGCCGCGATACCCTCTGCCGCTGCGGGCTCATTCTGATCGAAAAATTCGGCATAAGGTGCGCCCGGGCGTTGTGAAGTACAGTTCTCCTGCTGCTGCGCAGTCGAAGCGAGGAGGAAACACGGCGAAGATATCTGTTGCAAACCTTACGTGCGAAAAGGGGGATGGGTCCGGCCGTACGCGCCATCGGATCTCTGTTTGCCTGATGCCGCCCCTGTAATATGGACCACATGCAAAGAGCCATGTGGATGGGTCGGTTAACAATGGGAGGATATTACCTTGAGTGTAAAAATAGCCATCAACGGCTTCGGCAGGATCGGACGTCTCGTCCTGCGCGCCCTCGTCGAGAGCGGGCGCGACGATGTAACGCCGGTTGCCATCAATGACCTCGGCAGCCCCGAGGCCAACGCCCACCTCTTGCGCTACGACAGCGTGCACGGACGCTTTCCTGGTGAGGTCAGCGTTAGCGGTGAAAGCCTCAGCATCCGTTGTCAGGGGCGAAGCCACGGGCCGATCAGGATATCGGCCGAAAAGGACCCCACCAAAGTGCCTTTCCGAAATGTGGACGTAGCAATGGAGTGCACGGGCCACTTCACCAAGAAGGAGGCGGCAGAGCAGCTTATCAAGGCTGGTGCGCGAAAGGTTCTTGTATCGGCTCCTTCGGACGGGGCGGACGCAACGATCGTCTACGGCGTAAACCACAAGACGATCACGCGGGAGATGACGGTCGTTTCCAATGCGTCCTGCACAACAAATTGCCTCGCGCCGATGGCGAAAGTGCTTCATGACGCCTTCGGCATCCTGCGCGGCTATATGGTCACGATTCACTCCTACACGGGCGATCAGCGCATCGTCGATACGCTGCATAAGGACCTCCACCGCGCGCGGGCGGCGGCGGTTTCACTCATTCCCACCAAGACCGGCGCCGCGCGATCGGTTGGTTTGGTGATTCCGGAGCTCAAAGGCAAGCTGGACGGCATCGCGGTACGCGTGCCAACCCCCAACGTGTCGCTGGTTTCGCTCGATGCGGTGTTGGGGAAGCCTGTCACCTCCGAGCAGATCAATAATGCGATGAAAGCCGCGAGCGAAGGCGAGCTTCGGGGTATCCTTGGATATAACACCGAGCCACTCGTCAGCGTAGACTTCAACCATGTGCCGGAGTCGGGCATCTTTGATGCAACGCAGACTTCGGTGGTGGATGAGGGGTTCGCGCATGTGATCGGCTGGTACGACAATGAGTGGGGGTTCTCCCACCGCATGTTGGATACGGCCGCCCTGCTCGGAAGGCTATAGGGGTGGTTGACCGATGCGCTTCCGTACGCTCGACCAGCTCGACGCGAGAGGCAAGCGGGTGCTGCTTCGCGCTGATCTCAACGTGCCGGTCAAGGATGGGCGGATTACCGACCTGACGCGGATTGAGCGGGTCTGCCCGACGATCCGTGAACTCAGCGATAAAGGGGGCCGGGTGATCGTGTGCAGCCACTTTGGCCGGCCCAAAGGCAAGCCAGTACCAGAGATGTCGTTGCGGCCAGTCGCAGAGGCACTGGAAAAATTGTTGGGCCGAAGCGTTCGCTTCGCCGGGTCGTTGGCCGCTGCCCGGGACATGTCTGCATCACTCGCGGATGGCGAGGTCTTGTTGTTGGAAAACACTCGCTACGACCCGCGGGAGGAGAAGAACGATCCCAGCATGGCGAGAGAGCTTGCAGCGCTCGCCGATGTTTATGTCGACGACGCGTTCTCTTCGGCGCACCGCGCCCACGCCAGCACGGAGGGGGTTGCGAGACTCTTGCCGGCTTATGCCGGACGATTGATGCAGGCCGAGCTCGAGGCGCTTGACAAGGTGCTGGGCCATCCGGCGCACCCCTTAGCTGCGGTCATTGGTGGGGCGAAGGTTTCCACCAAGCTCCCAATGCTTGGGAACCTGGTCGGGCGTGTCGATGTGCTCGTGCTTGGGGGCGCCATGGCCAACACCTTCCTGGCTGCCCAGGGCAACGCGGTAGGCAAATCGATGCAAGAGCCGGATACGTATGGGGCCGCGCGCGATCTTCTCGCACGCGCCCGGCAGGTCGGCTGCCGGGTCATCCTGCCTCAAGATGTGGTTGTCGCGGCTAAGTTGGCTCCAGACGTGCCTAGGCAGGCCGTTGAGGTCGATGCGGTCCCCGCCGACGCGATAATCCTGGATCTTGGACCGCGATCGGTGGACGGGCTGCTTGGCGAGATTCGGGACTGGCGCACGATGGTTTGGAACGGTCCCTTGGGCGCGTTCGAGATACCGCCCTTCGATGCCGCCAGTAAAGCTCTGGCTCGAGCCGTTGCGGACGCAACTCAGGCCGGGCACCTTATCAGCGTTGCCGGTGGTGGCGATACGGACTCGCTCCTCAATCGTGCTGGTGTTGCCGACCGCTTCAGCTACGTTTCGACGGCTGGAGGAGCTTTCCTGGAATGGCTCGAGGGCAGAACTCTGCCCGGTGTTGCAGCCCTCGAGTATTGAAGGCCAGGTGAGTCGATGCCGGTTCTTGTACTGCTCCGTCACGGTCAAAGCGTCTGGAATGAAAGAAATCTATTTACAGGCTGGACCGATGTTGATCTGACTCCACATGGCGAGGAGGAAGCCCGGAAGGCCGGAGGATTATTGGTTAAGGCTGGTTACAGCTTCGATGTATGCTTTACCTCGGTGCTGAAGCGAGCGATCAAGACGCTGCACCTGACGCTCGAGGAGATGGGATTGCTGTGGCTTCCCGAGTATAAGACCTGGCGGCTTAACGAGCGGCACTATGGGGCCTTGCAAGGACTCAATAAGGCCGAAACCGCGGAACGATATGGGAAGGAGCAGGTGTTATTGTGGCGGCGAAGCTGGGATATACCTCCTCCGGCCCTCGATGTTGCCGACAGCCGACAAGCCCATAACGATCCGCGCTACGCCGACGTGCCGATAATGCTTTTGCCACGTTCGGAAAGTCTTAAAGACACCGTCGATCGGGTATTGCCATACTGGCATGAGGCGATCGCCCCGGCCCTGCAGCGGGGGCAGCGCGTTTTGGTCGCGGCGCACGGCAACAGCCTGCGAGGGCTTGTGAAATATCTGAGTGATGTCCCCGACAGCGAGATCCCGAAGTTCGAGATACCCACTGGATCACCGCTGGTTTTCGACCTTGACGACGGCCTTTGGCCAAGCCGTCGGTATTTTGTGGAGGGCTGACCCGGGTTCACCTGGGCCGAGCTTCGAAAATGCCACGTTAATGCCCTGGCGCCGGCGCGAACCGCCCTGATGCCAACCAACGATACCAGTCCTGCATCCCGTCCCCCGTTTGCCCGGACAGCGGCAATATTTCGAGACGCGGATTAACCTCCCGGGCTAGGGCCTTGCAGCGCTCCATATCGAACTGCACATAGGGCAGTAGATCGATCTTGTTTATGAGCAGCAAATCTGCCACACGGAACATGTGGGGGTATTTCAGCGGCTTGTCATCCCCTTCTGTAACGGATGCAACCACCACCCGCGCCCTCTCCCCCAAGTCGAAAAGTGCGGGACAAACCAAGTTGCCCACGTTCTCTATCATCAGGACGGAATCGCGCGGCGGTTTCAGGCGCTCGATCCCATGCGCCACCATATGCGCATCGAGATGACAACCCGTCCCGGTGTTGATCTGAACCGCCGAAGCCCCTGCCGCGCGGATCCGGTCGGCATCAGCCGAGGTCGCCTGGTCGCCCTCCAGCACGCTGATAGGAATAGAGCCGCCCCATTCCCGTATCGTGCGCTCCAGAATCGTAGTCTTTCCCGCCCCTGGCGAACTCATCATGTTCACCGCGAGAACACCGCGCCCCTCCAACCAGCCACGATTCCGTTCCGCGAACAATTGATTCTTTGCCAGCACGTCCTGCTCTAATGAAACGATCCTGCCGTGCGCGCCCGATTCATCGTGATGAAGGTGATGGTAATGCGCGTGGGCCTGATCGTCCGGCACCGGAGTCTTTTCAATCCTAACCTCGTCCGAGCCGCAGCCGCACGTGGTGCACATTACGCAATCTCCATTTCCTTCGTTCGTAATTCCGTACCGGAAACGATGCGCAAAAGGCCGCCGCACTCGCACACGCCGTACGGGCTTGATAAGAAAATGCTGCGTCCACACTCGTCGCAGACGGCACGGCCGGGTATTTCGAGGATCTCCAGTTCCGCACCCTCAAGCACTGTTCCTTGCGCACAGACGTCGAAACAGAAACGTAGCGCGTCCGGCAAGACCGCAGCGAGCTGGCCGACTTCCACCGTCACGCGCAACACACGGGCCTCGCCCGCCCGCTCCGCGCACGCATCGACTATAGAGCACGCGAGGCTGAGCTCGTGCATATCAGCAGATTCGCGGCAGCTGCTCGCCCGAGAGCATGTCGACGATGCGCTCGCCGCCAAAGCCGGTCTCCATGACAACCATCCCGGCGGGTTCCCGTATCACCTCCCCGATGATAGCGGCCTCGGCTCCGGCCGGCTCGGCCCGCATCGCAGCCAGCACCCGATCCGCGTCGCTGGGAGGCACCACCGCAACCAGCTTACCCTCGTTCGCAAGATAAAGCGGATCCAAGCCAAGGATCTCGCAGGCACCCCGGACGGGCTCTTGCATTGGCAGATCGTGTTCGCGGATACGGATGCAAACCCGGGAGGCGACTGCAAATTCGTTCAGCACGGTGGCGACACCGCCACGGGTCGCGTCGCGCAAGCAATGTATTGCCGGGCAGGCCCGCAGCATGGCGGCAACAAGCGAGTTGAGCGGCTGACAATCGCTCGCGATCTCCGCCTCGAGTGAAAGCTGATTGCGGGCAATCAGGATTGCTACCCCATGGTCGCCCAGCGAGCCGCTGACGATCACCACGTCATCCGGCCGCGCGTTTGCAGCAGACACCATGATCCCTTCGGCAATAATGCCGATTCCCGCCGTGTTGATGAACATCTTGTCGGCGGCGCCACGTTCCACAACTTTGGTATCGCCGGTCACGATCCTGACTCCCGCACGGTCTGCCATCTCGCGCATACTGGCGACGACGCGGTGCAAGGTCGCCACGGCCAGGCCTTCTTCCAGGACCATTCCACATGATAAGAACAGCGGCAGCGCGCCGCTCACCGCCAAATCGTTTACCGTTCCCGCGACGGCCAGCGCTCCGATATCAGCGCCCGGAAAAAACAGCGGGTCGACGACGTATGTGTCGGTGGTGAACGCGAGCCGGTCACCCCGTGCGCCAGCCGCAGCAAGCGAAAGCACCGCGCTGTCTTCGGGCTGCACGTGGCCGAAGGCCGCAACAAAAACGTCCTCGATCAGCGTACGCATGGCTGTGCCGCCGCTGCCATGCGACGTGTTGATATATTTATCCCCGAGCCGCGTGTTCATGCTGCCGCCGGCTCCGTGGGCGCGCGCCGCCCGTAACTATAATAAGCGGCACAGGCGCCCTCGCTGGAAACCATCAAGGCGCCAAGCGGGATCTCTGGCGTACAGGCGGTGCCGAAAACCTTGCACTGGTGCGGCTTGATCACGCCCTTCAGCACCTCGCCGCATTGGCAGGAGCGCGGGTCAGCGATGCTAACATTGGCAACGGCAAATTTGCGCTCGGCGTCGTAATCCGCATAGGCGGCGCGGATCCGCACCCCGGAGTGATCAATCGAGCCAAGCCCGCGCCATTCGAAGAACTCCCGCAGCTCGAACACTTCTGCGATCGCGGCCAGCGCGCGTTGATTGCCATTCTCCGGCACTACCCGGCCATACTGGTTTTCCACCTCGCAGCGGCCGTCAGCGAGCTGCTTGAGCACCATGTAGGTTGATTGCAGCACGTCCAGCGGTTCGAACCCGGCGATGGTGATCGGCTTGCGATAATGGCGGGAGATGAAGGCGTACGGCTTCAATCCGATTACCATGCTGACGTGGCCGGGTCCTAGGAATCCATCGAGCCGCAGATCGGGGGAATCCAGCATTGCCTTGATCGTCGGGATAATCGTGATGTGGTTGCAGAACAGCGAGAAATTCCGGATGCCGTGGCGACGGGCCTGGATGAGGGTCATCGCCGTGCTCGGCATCGTCGTCTCGAACCC
>JAFAHH010000957.1 GCA_019237355.1 Acetobacteraceae bacterium
TATGGACCGGCAGCACCAACTGGACGATGACCGGGATCTGCACCCAGGCAAACAACGCGGTCCTGGTGCAGAACCCGGCGCTCGCCGATTATTATCTCGAGCAGTGGAAGATGCTCGCCAAATGCGAGGATGCCTCCCCGCCAAGCCTGCTGGCCGCGAACGCGACCCCACGCACCGTGCGCGGGCTCGACGGTACCACGCTCTGGTTCACGCCCATACACGGCCAGCCTGACCTTGAGCAGGCGGGCGAGATGATCCGGGGCGCGAAGGAAGGTATCCTCTTTCTGATGTTCAATCCCGGCCCGCGCGGCACGCTGTTCAACGACATCGTCGATCTGGCCTCGCCGAGCGGCCAGCATTACGACCCCGACCTTTACATCCAGGGCGTACTGAACCAGGATCCCGGCACCGCGAAAAATCCTGTCACACTGTTCAACCGGAGCGAGCGGATCGACGCGAATGCCGATGTTGTGCTGCCCGCCAAGATCCCGGGGCCGTTTGCCTACTGGCATGAGGAGCTGCTCAAGCTGCCGCGCACGTTCGCGATGGTGCACAGTAAGGTGATCGTCACTGATCCCTATGGGGAAAGGCCGGTGGTAATGACGGGATCCCATAACATGGGCCCGAAAGCGAGCGGGGTGAATGACGAGAACCTGCTGATCATTGAGGGCGACGGCGATCTCGCCAGCCAATATGCGGGCCACATCATGCAGGTTTACAGCCAGTATCGCTGGCGCCAATCTGTGCAGGCGCAGCATGGCAAGCCCTCCTGGGAAGGCCTTGCAGACGACGACAAATGGCAAATTGGCGCCCCGGGATCGGACGCTGGCGGCGACAAGCGGCGCCTGCGCGAGCTCGATTTTTGGTTCGGCAAACGGCAGGAGGCTGAGCATGATGGGGGTGTGCACGAAGCTCATGGTCATCCGCCACGCCGAGAAGCCGGACAAGCAGGCGGGCATCGCCGGCGTCACGGAAGCGGGGGTAGCGGATAAGGACGACCTGACGCCGAAGGGCTGGCAGCGCGCCGGCGCGCTCACCCGCTTCTTCAACCCCCACGACCCGGCGAGCCCACGGGCCGGGGTCGCCGTGCCGGGCGCGATCTTCGCGGCACCCCCGACGGACAACAATCGGAGCAAGCGGCCACTGCACACTGTCAAGCCGCTAGCGGCTGATCTCGGGCTCAAGATCCGCAAGGATTTTGCCCTCCATCAGGAGAAGGATCTAATCCCCGCCGCACTCGGCACGAATGCCGTGGTGCTGATCTGCTGGCACCACGAGCGCATCCCGAAACTCGCGGCGGAGCTCGGCATCGAGGTCGAGCCGTGGCCTGACGAGGTATTCGACCGGGTGCTCGTCTTTGATCGCGTTGGGGAAGGGTGGACGCTTAGCGTGGTGCAACAGCGCCTGCTGCCAGGCGATTCCTGACAAGGGCGGGCTGTCAGGGGCGTGCCGGGACCCACGGCGCAAGCGCGATGGGAAGCCCAAGATGCTTGCAAAACAGAAACTTAATTTAACACAGTCTCAGGCTGGCTGTGCAGCCCGAAGCTGGTCTAAGCCTTTGTGTGCGAGCATCATCGGGCTGCCTCGCGCGATGGGAACCGGTCACGCGCTGACTGGAATTGCAAGCAATTCCAGTCAAGCGCGATTTGCTCTAACGATGAGCCTGAATGAACCGTTTAATCCGGGGCGCCACCTCGTTGTGGAACCGCCGACCGTTGAACAGGCCAAAATGGCCCACACCCGGTTGCTCCCAGTGATCCTTCATGTGTGCCGGGAGGCGGCGGCATAGGGCGTGGGCGGCGTGGGTCTGGCCGATCCCCGAGATGTCGTCGCGCTCACCCTCGACTGTTTGCAGCGCCGTGAGTTCGATGGCGGCGAGATCGATTGGGCGGCCTCTAGAGATCATCAACCCGCGCGGCAGTAGATGTTCTTGGAACACCGCACGGATCGTTTGCAAATAGTACTCCGCCGGCAGGTCCATGGTTGACCGGTATTCGTCGTAGAAGCTGCGCTTGGCCGCAGCGCTCTCTCCATCGCCCTGCACGAGATGCAGGAACATCTGCCAATGCGCCTCGACATGGCGGTCGAAATTCATCGCCATGAACCCGGCAAGCTGTAGGAAGCCGGGATACACTTCGCGCATGAAGCCTGGATTGCCGAGCGGCACCCTATCGATCACGTTGCTCCGGAACCACTCGAGACTGTGCGCTTGCGCGAACCGATTGGGTGCGGTAGGGGCAACGCGGGTATCGACTGGTCCGCCGATCAAAGTCATGGAGCGAGGCGCATAAGCGTCACCGGCCGCACTCATCAACGCCACGGCTGCAAGGACCGGAACCGCCGGCTGGCACACGGCGAGCACATGCGTGTTCTCACCCAATGCATGAAAGAAGGCGATAATGTGATCGATGTAGTCGTCGAGATCGAAGTCTGGCGACGTCACAGGCACTTCCCGGGCATCGCGCCAGTCCGTGATATGCACATCATGGTCCGGCAGAAAGGCCTGCGCCGTGCCGCGCAACAGCGTCGCATGGTGCCCAGACATCGGCGCGACGATGAGCAACCGCGGGTCCTCCGGCCGGTGAGCTTGGCGCCGGAAGCGCCTCAGGTCGCACCATGTCGTGGACCGAACAATTTCTTCCGAAACCGGAACCGGCTCCCCTCCGATAATCGTGTGCTTATAGCCGAATTCCGGCTTTTCATACTTTCGTGTGGTGTATTCGAAACTATCGAGCATCGCGGCCGTAAATCGGCCGAGTGGTGTCTGGCGCAGGGGATTGTGGGGAAGGTCGAGCACCGATAAGGCGTTGCTCGCGAGGAAGCGCATGGGCGTCAACGCCAGGCGCTGAAGTTCATAATTATGGTAAAACATTGGTTCCTTTCGGGCGTCTCGGCTCTTCCGGCCGCTCAACTGCTGGGTCAACGTCTACCGGGCGGTATCAGTTCCCAAGTATTGGTAATCGGGGCCGTTTGTAGCACTCTCGCAAGGCGTCTGAGACGTGTTTCTCTCTTTTCTCCAAGACGTGCTTTGATCCCGATGCAATTTTGTCACAGGGAGGTGTACGAGTGGTGAACCAAGTCCTCGTCGTAACCGGCGGCAGCCAGGGCATTGGCGCAGCTTGCGCCCGTTTGGCCGCCGCACGTGGGTATGCGGTCGCAATCTCGTACCTTCGCGCGGAGGCGCTCGCGCAGGAGCTTGCGGCTGAAATCAGGTCTTCCGGAGGGCAGGCCATCGCCGTACCGGCAGATGGCGCACAGGAAGGTGATGTCGTGCGGTTTTTCGAGACCGTTGATGCCGAGCTGGGACGTTGCTCGGCCTTGGTAAACAATGCCGGCATCACCGGTCCGGTCGCACCGGTCGAAAACGTCACGACAGCCATTCTTGACGAAGTATTCGGCATCAATGTCCGGGGGGCGTTTCTTGCCTTGCGCGAGGCGGTATTGCGGATGGCCACCGACCGGGGCGGGACAGGGGGTGCTATCGTGAATATCTCTTCCCGTGCCGCTGCCCTGGGCGGAGCTGGGGAGTGGATTCACTACGCGGCGTCGAAGGCCGCCGTGGATACGCTTACGATTGGCGCTGCAAAAGAGCTCGCCTCGCGCGGGATCAGGGTGAATGCGGTAAGCCCCGGGCTGATCGAAACCGAAATCCACGCCAAGGCCGGCATGCCCGGCCGGGCGGAGCGCATGGGCGCCAACGTGCCGCTACGCCGGGCGGGGACCGCGGAGGAAGTCGCACGCACCGTGCTTTGGCTGCTCTCGGAGGAGGCGTCCTACATCACGGGTGCCAATATCCCAGTTTCGGGCGGGCGCTGATGCGGAGCGCGCTGATCATCGGAGCGGGCAGTGGGCTCAGCGCCTCGCTCGCTCGCTTATTCGCAAGCAACGGCATGCAGGTGGCGCTTGCCGCCCGCGACACCGGCAAGCTTGGAGACCTGGGCGCCGAAACGGGGGCGATGGTTCATGCTTGCGACGCGACCCGGCCAGACCAGGTGAGCGGCCTGTTCGATACAGTGCTCCAAGCCCAGGGTATGCTCGATGTGGTTGTTTACAACGCAAGCGCCCGCGCCCAAGGGCCGCTGATCGAATTAGACCCGGAGCAGGTCGCGGGTGCAATTGCCGTCACGGCGTTCGCCGGGTTCGTGGTTGGACAGAACGCGGCGAAGCACATGCTACCCCGCGGCTCGGGCGCGATCCTGTTCACGGGCGCATCGGCCAGCGTTAAGGGCTACCCAAGATCCGCGTCGTTTGCCATGGGGAAATTCGCCCTACGTGGCCTAGCGCAAAGCATGGCGCGCGAGCTGGCCCCCAAGGGGATCCATGTGGCCCATTTTGTGATCGACGGGGTCATCCGAAACCCAGGCCGAACGGAGCCCCCCGGCTCGCCCGATAGCATGCTCGACCCGGACGCCGTCGCCGAGACCTATTGGCACGTGCTAAACCAGAAGCGCAGCGCCTGGACCTGGGAAGTGGAGCTGCGGCCGTGGGTGGAGAAGTTCTGATGCCGGGAGCAGACGGCTTCAGCCCGAAGCCATCTGCTCGAGCGTTTGGAGGCTTTCTG
>JAFAHH010001045.1 GCA_019237355.1 Acetobacteraceae bacterium
AGTTTCCCCCGCCACGCATTACCCCCGGACCGCGCCGTGGCCGGGCCTCGAGAAACGAGAGCGACACCGATACATACTGCGGGGTGAAAGTGCGCTCCAGTAGGACCAGCTCCGAGGGAGAACCTCCATAGCAGGGGCATCTAGAGCGGTTCACCTAAGTGGGAACCGCGCTAGACTAAGACTAAACCCGGGGCTTACGAAAGTCCCGGTCAGACCCTGCCCGACAGGTTCTCACATCTGCGCGTACCCGCCGTTCTTCCACACATAAATAACGTAATTGCTGTTGGTCACGTCGCCCTTTTTATCGAAGCTGATCGGGCCAAGCACGGTTTGCCACGGGCCGCTGGATTTGAGCATCGATGCTACCTTGTGCGGATCGCTGCTGTCGGCCTTTTTCGCCGCCTCCGCCCAGACCTGCACGGCCGCATAGGTATAAAGCACATAGCCTTCAGGATCGATGTTCTTGGCCTGAAATTCCTGCACCACAGCGGCGGCCGTGGGCAGCCGCCTGGGGTCGGCCGGGAAGGTCATCAATGTGCCGCCGCCGGACTCACCCGCAATCTGCCAAAACTCATTCGTTACTAGCGCATCTCCGCCGACCAGTGTCGCCTTCATTCCCTGCTCTTTAGCTTGCCGGATGATGAGCCCGGCTTCGGTATGGTACCCGCCGACATAGATCACGTTGATCCCCGCCGCCTTGAGGCGCGAGACCAGGGCCGAATAATCCCGTTCCCCAGGCGTGTAGGTGGCGTCCATCGTTTCCTGCACGCCAGCAGCATTCAGCGCCTTCTTCGTCTGATCAGCCAAGCCTTTGCCATAAGCGGAGTTGTCGTTCAGAATCGCAATTTTATCGTCTTTGAAGTGATCCGCCAGGTACTTGCCGGCGACTTCCCCCTGCTGATCATCCCGGCCGCAAACCCGGAACGTATTCCAGCTTCCGTTGTCGGTATATGCGGGGTTTGTGGAGGCGGGTGAGATCTGTAGAATGCCTTCCTCGGCATACACTTTACTTGCTGGTATGGAGCTGCCCGAGCAGAAGCCGCCGATGACGACCTTCACTTCGCGGCTTGCCATCTGATTGGCGACCGCAACGGCCTGTCGCGGGTCGCAAGCATCGTCGCCGACCTCCAACGTCACTTGCTGCCCCAGCACTCCACCATGCGCATTGAGATCGGCGACCGCTTGCTCGGCCCCTTCCCTCATCTGCTGCCCGAACGCGGCATATTGCCCGGTGATCGGCGCCTGCAGAGCAATGCTAATCTGCGCCTGCACGGCTCCGGCTCCGAGCGCCAGCAAGGAAGCCGCGGCGAGCGTTGTTTTGAGCATACCCTTATCCCTCCACTCTCAATGGGCGCCTTCGAGATAGGCGGCCCGGATCTCTGGCCGGGTCGTCAGCTCGGCGCCGGTTCCGGCCATCGTGATCGCCCCGTTGACCAGAACATAGCCCCGGTGCGCCAGCCGAAGCGCCTGGAATGCGTTCTGCTCGACCAGCAACACCGCAAGCCCGGTTCGACGGTTGAGATCGCGGATGGCGCCGAAGATCTGACGTACCACGAGCGGGGCCAAGCCGAGCGACGGCTCATCAAGCAGCAGCAATTTCGGCTGTCCCATAAGCGCCCGGGCTATCGCAAGCATCTGCTGCTCGCCGCCGGAGAGGGTGCCGCCGCGCTGATGCAGCCGCTCGTGCAGCCGGGGAAATAACGCAAATACCTCTTCCAGCGTGGCCTCCGAATCGTATCGGCCGGCGGCCTCCGCCCCCATTTGCAGGTTCTCAAGCACCGTCATGCGTGGGAAGATCCGGCGACCTTCGGGCGCGATCGCAATTCCATGCTGGATGATTTGATGCGTCG
Source organism: Acetobacteraceae bacterium (assembly GCA_019237355.1). Classification (GTDB taxonomy): domain Bacteria; phylum Pseudomonadota; class Alphaproteobacteria; order Acetobacterales; family Acetobacteraceae; genus JAFAHH01. Next base: position 1,851 of record JAFAHH010001045.1, read on the forward strand.
GAAGCTGGGTGATGTCCACGCCCTCATAAATGATCTGGCCGTCCCGCGCCCTGGGATGGCCGCATATGGTCATGATCAGGGTGGTTTTCCCAGCGCCATTGGCGCCAATCAAGGTTACGATTTCCCCCGGCTGCACCTCCAGGCTCACGCCTCGCAAGGCTTGGATGGCACCGTAGAAAGCAGTTACATCTGTGACTTGCAGGACGGCGGTCACGCGACGGTCTCGGCAGGCGTCTCATCTTCGTCCCCTTCGCCCAGATAAGCACTGATCACGTTGGGGTCTTCACGAACTGCGGCGGGCGCGCCATCGGCGATTTTCTTCCCGTGATCCAGAACGATCACATGATCGCTGATCCGCATAACCACCCGCATGTCGTGCTCGATCAGCAAAAGGGAGCAACCTTCTGCGCGGATGCGCACCAGTATTTCGCTTAACTCTTCGCTTTCACGCGGGTTAAGTCCGGCCGCGGGCTCATCGAGACAAAGCAAGACGGGGGAGGTGCACATCGCACGGGCGATTTCCAGCCTTCGCTGTGCGCCATAGGGCAGCGCGCCTGCCGGGTGGTCGGCCCGCTCGATGAGGGCTGTGGCCTCGAGCCAATGCCGAGCCCGGGCGATCGCGGCTTGCTCGGCTGCCCGGTATTCGCCCAGGCCGAATATGGCCAGGACGCCAAATCCGGTTGCTGCCATGAGTGCGTTATGCTGAGCGACCAGCATGTTTTCCAGCACGGTCATGCCGGTGAAAAGCCGGATATTCTGGAATGTTCGCGCCACCCGCGCGCGGCGTGCGATCTCGTGGCCGGGCATGCGCTCCAGATCGAAGGACGGACCATCGGGGTGGATCAGTCGCAGCGATCCGGCAGTTGGACGATAGAACCCAGTGATGCAATTGAAGACGGTGGTCTTGCCCGCTCCATTAGGCCCGATAACGGCGGTGATCTCTCCGGCCCGCCCGGTGAAGGAGAGGGTGTCGACAGCGCGCAGCCCGCCGAAGCGCATCGTTAGGTTCTGAACCAC
>JAFAHH010000016.1 GCA_019237355.1 Acetobacteraceae bacterium
CTTCTGCTCAACGAGGTCGAGCGCGAACATCTTTTTTTGCTTGGCCTGGGACGCCCGCCCGAGGTGCGCTACTGCAAGGACCAAGGTGTCACGCCCCGGCTCCAACACTTGATCGATGCTCTGTATTCGAGTCCGGCGCTGATCCTGACATCCGTCGCTAATGTCGCCGCCTGGAATCGAGCGGCGGCCTCAGTCATGTATGATTTTGGGATTCTTGCGCCCGAGCAGCGCAATCTCCTGCGTATCGTTTTCCTCGACCCGCGCGCCCGCGCGATGCAGGACAACTGGCAAGATGTTGGTCGTTATCTTATCGGCCTGTTCCGGGCGAATATAGCGCGTGCCGGAACCGCTGGCGACGCGGCGCCCCTGGTCGAGGAACTGCGCCAAGCGAGTGCGGAGTTCAGGGAAATGTGGGACGACAACGACGTTTGCAGTTTTCCTGGAGAGACACTCAAGCACATCAGACATCCGCTGCTCGGCTTGCTTGCCTTCGAATACTCCACCTTCGCCATCGATGGTCGAGTGGACCTCAGCATGATGATCTACCATCCCGCTACATCAGCGGATGCGCAGCGGATCACGTCGCTGATGCAGACCTGATCGTGGGCGCTTGCGCAGCCTGAGGGGCAAAGCCAGCTCGAGACCAGGTCGGTTTTGACCAGCGCGGGGCAAGGCGGCAGCCTCAGACCAGGCTGGCACCGCCGTCAACCCGCACCACCTGGCCGGTCACGTAAGTAGCGCGCATCAGATAAAGGTAAGCCTCGGCCGCTTCTTCGACTTTTCCCCCGCGCGGAAGCGGCAAGTTGGCGGTGAACCCCTTGATGGTGGCCTCGCCCATCGCCTGAACCACTTCGCTCAGAATCAGCCCCAGGCAAACGGCATTGACTCGAATGGGTGCCAGATCGCGCGCGAGGCCCATGGTCAGACCCTCGGTCGTGTGGTTAGAGGCCGTGTGCAAGGGCGTACCGGGCCTAGGCCGGTGCGCCAGCATGCCGCTGGTCAGGGTGATCGAGCCATGCTTGGCGAGTTGACGGGTCGCATGTTTGGCGGCGCGGACCGCGCCCCAGAACCGCACCTCCATCCGGGCCTTGCTGGCCTCGACGTCGAGATCGCGGATCGAGCCGAACCTTTGGCCCCAATCGCCGGCGGTGAATACCAGGTGGTCGAATGGGCCTGCTGCGTCAAAGAAGGCCGCGACCGAGGCGTCGTCCCTCACATCCACGGTCAGGCCTCTGGCACCCCGGCCGAGCTTCTCGGCCGCCGATTCAATGCGTGGAGCTTGGCTCGAGCCGACGATCACTTCAGCGCCAGCCTCCAGCGCCGCTGCCGCCACAGCGAAGCCGACGCCGGACGCGCCGCCAATCACCATCACCTTTGCATCATCGAGTCTCGCCATGAGGTCCTCCTGTCCGATTGGGAGGAGCCTAGACGGAGTGCAGGGCGGCGATAAAGATTAGAGAGGATACCGGTATGATGACTAGCCGGCAGCAACTCACCGATGGGCTATTCTGTTAGTCATTGTACTACCATAACGTCTCGTCTTTACCGGCATGGAGCAATGCGATTGGATCTGCTTCTGATTTTGGAGGCAGTCTCAATGCATGTGTTCGTGACAGGCGCTACTGGGTGGGTGGGATCAGCCGTCGTCAAGGAATTGCTCGCCGCAGGCCACAGCGTGAGCGGGCTGACGACCAGCCCTGCAGGTGCGGAAAAACTTCGCACCATGGGCATCAAGCCTTACGTCGGAAAGCTGCGCCAGCACGACGTGCTTCGTCGCGCCGCGGCGGAAGCCGATGGCGTCATCCATACCGCTTTCATCCACGGGCTTTCCCATATGAGCCTGTACATGCGCGGCCGCCTGCTCGTGGGAGCAATCAGCAGCGGCATCTACGCCAGCTACATGCGCGTTGCGGGTGAAACGGAAGCTACCGCCATCGGTGCGCTGGGCTCCGCTCTGGAGAAATCCGGACGGCCTCTGATCGTGGCGTCAGGTATCCTGAACCTGCCGCAGGGTCAGGTCGCTACCGAACAGGACGATCATGTCGAGAGCCCGCGCCCCACTGAATCGGCGGCATTCAAGTTCCTGGACCGCGGCGTTCGAGTCGCTGCAGTACGCCTCTCGCCCACCGTGCATGGTGATGGCGATCATGGCTTCGTTGCACGGATTATCCAGGCGGCCCGCAAAAAGGGTGTTTCGCCCTATATCGGCGAAGGCGCCAATCGATGGACGACGGTGCACCGGCTGGATGCCGCGAAGCTGTTCCAACTCGCGTTGGAGCGCGGCGCGACGGGCGCAAAGTATCACGCTGTCGCTGAGAGCGGTGTCTCATTCCGGGAGATCGCCTGCCTGATCGCCAGCCGATTGAAAGTACCGGCAGTCAGTATATCGGCCGACAAGGCGGCTGCGCATTTCGGGATACTCGCAAGGCCTGTAGGCATGGACAATCCCGCGTCCAGCACCTGGACGCGTCAAACGCTTGGCTGGATGCCCGAGCGGGAGGGGCTGCTCGCGGATATGAGCGCACATTATCTCAATGCCGTTGCATAGCGGCCAAGTTCCAAACCCTCTTATTCGAGACGGGCTCGTTCAGAGGAGGTTTCGAGCAATGATCCTGAAAGCCGCCTTGGCCGCTGGTGCGCTTTTGCTCACGGCGTCGCTGGCCTTCACCGCAACGTTATATGTTCAAGGAAGGCGCAAGCCGGATAGGACGGGTCAGTATGTCGCGCTCGGGAGCTCCTTTGCCGCCGGGTACGGGCTTGGCGCTCGCGCGCCCGGCAGCCCCCTTGCCTGCATGCGTTCCGCCAATGGCTATCCTCGCGAGCTCGCCGGCCTGACGGGTTTAGCGCTCGTGGACATGTCCTGCTCGGGCTCGACGACCGAGCACCTCCTGAACGGCGGCCAGGTCTTTCTGGGACCGCAGCTTGACGCGGTCGGGCCGGCGACGAAGCTTGTCACAATAACCTCGGGCGGCAATGACGTGAACTATATCGGTGATCTGACTTTGGCATCAGGCAGTCTTGGGCTGCTCGGCAAAATACCGAAGCTAGTATGGAAAGGGCCGGCGCCGCTGGCGGACCGGGACTTCGCAAAGGTTAAGAAGAACCTTCGCGAGATTGTCGTATCGATCAAAAGCCGAGCCCCCGACGCCATGATTGTGGTTGTGAGCTACCTGCCGGTGCTTCCACCGCAAGGAAGCTGCCAGGTCCTGGGTATTGATGACGCAATGGCCTCTCTCTTCCGGCAGATCGCCAGCGGCCTGCTGGAGGCGACGCGCGCGGCTGCGGAGATGGCCGACGCCATGTTTGTTGACATGGCGGGCATCGGCCAAGGGCATGATGCCTGTTCTGCCCAGCCATGGGTCAATGGCAAGTCCCCCGATCACGGCGCTCCCTTTCATCCCAATGCGGCCGGCACCAGAGCTATTGCCGATGCTGTCTATGGACGCTTGAGCGTTGTGCTCACGTCCCGAATTCCCGGACGATGAACGGATCTATTCTCGACCGGCTCCGGCTGCACCATGCAAGCCAACTGATACCAGTCACTCAAGACTGCGAGAGCCCTCTCGCTGACAGCACACCGCGTCGCCACCGTGTTGCCCCGGCACCAATCACAAGGAGTCACCCATGCGCAGACTCATCGCACTCATTATCGGAACTCTGCTACTCCAGACCGCACTGCTCCGGACCGTGCAGGCACAGACCATCGAGAAAGGGTCTTCGCCAGTCGGCCTGTG
>JAFAHH010000112.1 GCA_019237355.1 Acetobacteraceae bacterium
CCACGTGAGTGGAAAACGCTCTAGCGTAGAGCGTGATGGCTTGAGACGGAGTCATCGAAACCTGAAACGCGGTCTCAGGCGAAACCGTAACGTCACTATTGTGCAAGCATGGGCTAAGGAAAAGCGCGTCCTTGAACGATACCCTGACCTGGTCCGTCGCTGGCATTGCCACTGCCGGCGTTATAATCCGGCCTTGGCGCCTTCCCGAAGCCATTTGGGCGATACTTGGCGCGCTCACGTTGGTTTCGCTCGGACAGATACCTGGGACCGATGCGCTCAGCGCAGCCGGCCGGGGCTTGGATGTTTACCTCTTTCTCACCGGAATGATGCTGCTTTCCGAAGTCGCCCGGCGAGAGGGGTTATTCGACTGGCTGGCTGCCCTAGCAGCGCGGCGGGCACGAGGCTCTCCCAAGCGGCTGTTCTTATTAATCTATGTGGTCGGCATCATCGTCACAGGTTTGTTATCCAATGATGCAACAGCGGTGGTGATGACGCCCGCCGTGTTCGCGGTCGCGCGGGCCGCCGGGGCCGAACCGCTGCCCTTGCTGTTCATTTGCGCCTTCATCGCCAACGCTGCGAGTTTCGTGTTGCCGATCTCGAACCCGGCGAATCTCGTGCTGTATGCCAGCCACCTTCCGCCGTTGCCGGCGTGGCTGGCGCGTTTCGCCGTGCCCTCAGCGCTCTCGATCCTGGCGACGTTCGTGGCACTCAGGCTGCTGGTGCGGAAAAGCCTTCGCACCCCGATCAATACCGAAGTGCAGCAGCCCCAGCTTTCCCTGAGTGGCGGTACCGCGGCTTGTGGCATCGTCGCGACAGCCATCCTGTTGCTCTTCTGCTCAGCATTGGACTTACAACTTGGGTTGCCGGCCTGCATCGCCGGGGCTGTCACGGCGGCCTTGGTCCTGTTCCGCGAGCGCCAGTCTCCTTGGGGACTGCTGTCCCGGATTCACTGGGCGATTATTCCCCTTGTGGCGGGGCTGTTCGTTTTGGTCGAGGCGTTGGCGCGCACCGGCATCCTCACCCAGCTTGCGGCCCTGCTACGGCAGAGCGCCGCCGAATCGGCTCAGGCAACTGCCTGGAGAGCTGGAGTTAGTATTGCCTTCGGCTGCAACTTTATCAATAACCTTCCAGCTGGTCTTATCGCCAGTTCCTCAGTTGCTGCCGCCCATTCCGCACGGCAAATCACCGACGCGCTTCTGATCGGCGTTGATTTGGGCCCGAACCTATCCGTTACTGGCTCGCTCGCGACCATTCTTTGGCTTGCCGTGCTGCGGCGTGAAGGGCTCGAAGTAGGCTTCTGGAGCTTCCTTGCCCGCGGCCTGGTCGTGATGCCGCCCGCGCTGCTGCTTGCACTGGCCGGATTGCTGATGCCCGAGCATCTGACCCTGCCACAGATCTCAGGAGGGACGTTGTTGATGAGCGCGATCTTGGTTTACCCGATTATCATTGCGGGAGGCGTGCTGCAGGCGTTGGGACCGCCGATGAATGCGCAGTTGCGCATCTCGTTGGCGAACCCTTGGTTTGCTACAGTGGTTTCGTTTGCCGTGGTCCTTTTCCTATTCCTTATTGTTTGGGCGGTGCAGCCCTGGCCGGTTCCTACGGCGCGCGGCTTGCAAGCGATGCCGTGGTGGGCTCCGCTCGGGGGCGTTATCGGTGCGTTCGCAGTGGTTGCGGGCCTGTTCTTCGTGGATCGTGTCGGGGCGGGCGCGTATGCCGGTCTTACGATTTCCGCGAACCTGATTATGTCGATACTGATCGATCGGTTCGGGCTTCTCAATATGCCGGCACAGACTGTTAGCCCGGTACGCATCCTGGGCGCAATCCTAATGATTGGTGGGGTATTCCTGATATGCCGCTATCCTTGAAGAACCTTGCGCCGGAGCCGCCGGAACGCTCCGCCCCCGGCTTTCATCCTATTTCGCTGGATGCACTCAATTTCTTACTTGCCGATGTGCGCGGTGCGCTCGGTCCCTTCTTGAATGTCTTCCTGGTCACGCAGCAGCATTGGACTCAAGCCAATGTTGGCCTAATGACGATGACGAGCGGCTTGCTCGGCCTTTCCGTGCAGACCCCGATCGGCGCGGCGATCGATGTGACGCGTGCGAAACGGGGTGCCATCGTATTCGCTCTGACGATTCTGGCCGGGGGCGCGGTCGTTATCTTTGCCTTCCCGATCTTCTGGCCGGTACTGGTAGCGAACAGCTTGCTTTCCATCGTCGGCGATGTCTTTGGTCCAGCAATCGCCGCACTTACGCTGGGCATTTATGCGCGGAGCCAGCTTGCGCGTCGTATAGGCCGCAACTCGGCTTTCGACCACGCGGGAAATGTCGCCATTGCGGTTGCGGCCGGCGCGGCCGGTTATATGTTTTCGCAGCGTGCCGTCTTTCTCCTGGTGCCGTTATTTGCGGCACTCTCGGTGATCGCCGTCCTCTCCATCCCGACGAATGCAATCGACTACGAACGCGCCCGCGGCATGGATGCAAAATCGGGGGCCACTGCAGGCCCCGATCAGCCGGCCGGGTACCGGATATTATTCCAATGCCGGCCCCTCATGGTGTTTTGCATATGCGTGATGCTGTTTCATTTTGCCAATGCTCCTTTAATGCCGCTCGTCGGGCAGAAGCTTGCTGCTGTGTACCCACCCTGGGCTGACGCGATGATGGCCTCATGTATTGTGGCGGCGCAACTGGTGATGCTGCCGATCGCGCTCGCCGTGGGGCATACCGCCGACCGCTTCGGCCGTAAGCCGATTTTCCTGCTTGGCTTTGGCATTCTTCCAATCCGCGCGGCTCTGTATACGCTTTCCAATAACAGCTTTTGGCTGGTTGGCGTGCAGCTCTTGGATGGTGTGGGGGCGGGTATTTTCGGGGCGCTCGCGCCGCTGGTGGTTGCAGATGTTATGCGCGGCACTGGGCGCTACAACGCCGCACAGGGTCTTGTCGCCACAGTGCAAGGCATCGGTGCTTCGGTCAGTGGTTTTTTTGCAGGCATTATCGTCGATCACGCGGGCTACAGCACGGCCTTCTTATCGCTCGGTGCGGCCGCGGCAATCGCTTTTACAGTGTTTCTGGTGGCCATGCCGGAGACTGCGCCCATCAGGCCAACGCCGCAGCCCATGACCAAAAGAGTCGTTGCTGCGCAGGGCGAGCCCAAAGTCAGTGCGGTCAGGCGCTAACGGGATCAGCAGCAGGCAATCGCAAGTCAACCAATCGCGCGGCCATGCCGGGTCGCGCTCTGGGCGCCAACAAGAGTTCAAAGCGCCCGGGGGCATCTCTTCCGGCCGCGCCGAGGATATGAACTCATCTGGCGACCGCGGTCTAGCAAGCCGACCCCACGGTTCAGGGGTAGATCACGAACGCTACTTTTGGCCTCCCTGGAAGCTCGGGGCGATGTCCCCCATGTTCCACAGCTATCCACAGCCCCTCCCCGCTAGCACCCGGCCGCAGCCTCGCTATTCTGGCGGCGCTCATGAACAGTATCGATTCGCCCCTACTGGGCCTTTCCCAACGCTTGCCGCCTTCCAACCCGCAAGCCGAGCAAGCGCTGCTCGGGGCGTTGCTCGCCAACAACAAGGCCTACGACCGGGTCGCCGAATTCCTAGCTCCTGAGCATTTCGCCGATCCGATCCATGGGCGCATTTACCGCGCGATCCAACGTAGGATCGAGGCCGGACAACTCGCGAGCCCCGTGACGATGCGGGGCGAATTCGAGCATTCGGGCGTGCTCGACGAGGTTGGCGGCGTCGCCTATCTGGGCCAGCTGCTCACGGCGATGGTGGGGATTATCAATGCCGGCGAGTATGGGCGCGCCATCTACGATGCCTGGCTGCGGCGGCAGCTTATCGATATTGGCGAAACGGTCGTCAACAATGCTTTCGGCGCCGAGCCGGAACTGGATGGCACGAAACAGATCGAGGCTGCTGAGCAGTCTCTGTTCGATCTCGCCACCTCTGCCTCCGACAACGGCGGGTTCCTATCCTTCGAGCAGGCACTGATTCAGTCTATCCAAGCCGCCGATCGCGCAATGAAGCGCACCGGGCATGTGTCGGGGCTGGCTACCGGCTTGCGAGACCTCGATGCTAAAATGGGCGGGCTGCACGCCTCGGACTTGCTTGTCCTCGCCGGCCGGCCAGGGATGGGCAAAACCGCCCTGGCGATCAAGATCGCCTTCGGAGCAGCACGCGCCTTGGTGCGCGACGGGAAACGCAATGATCCAAATCCGCCCGCCAAAGGCAGTGTGGCGATTTTCTCATTGGAAATGAGCGCGGAGCAGCTCGCCACCCGATTGTTAAGTGAGGAAACACGGGTTTCGAGCGACCGCATCCGCCGCGGCGACATCGGCCAGCGCGATTTCGACAAGTTCGTGCAAGTCAGCCGCGAAATAGCAACCTTGCCAATCCATATCGATGACACGCCAGCTATAACCTTGTCGGCTATGCGCACGCGTTGCCGGAGGCTCAAGCGTACCCACGGGCTCTCGCTCGTTGTAGTCGATTACTTGCAGCTCATGCGACCGGCTATGGGCACCCGGCCAGAAACCCGGGTGTTAGAGATTAGCCAGATCACGCAAGGGCTGAAGGCCATTGCCAAAGAGCTTGCTGTCCCCGTGCTTGCGCTCTCGCAGCTCTCTCGTGCTGTCGAGAACCGGGAGGACAAGCGGCCCCAACTCTCTGATCTGCGCGAATCGGGCACCATCGAGCAGGATGCTGATGTGGTCATGTTCGTGTACCGCGACGAGTACTATCTGCAACAACGCATCCCAAAGCAGATAGCATTTGAGAATGAGGCGAAGTTCGAAGATGCGCTCCAGAAGTGGAATGCTGATATGGATAAAGTCCACAACAAGGCAGAGCTGATCATTGAAAAGCAGCGTCACGGCCCGACCGGCAAGATCGACCTGTTCTTTGAGGCGGAGTTCACCCGCTTTGCGGATCTCGATCAGATGCACGCCGCAGATTGAGCAGAGTCACAGCCGGGTAAGTGGGCGGCCGTCACGGCTATACGAACCCGCAGCGATTCCCAAGTTCAAGACAGGTAAGTCGCTGGCCCGAGCATTTCTCGAATTGCGCGCATGACGCGCAGAGGGGAACAAATCCCAGCGGGGCGCGAATGCACTAAGTCGGCGTCTTTGGAACCCATTCGCCGGGAAGCCGCGATTTTGACGGCACATCCTCCGGCTGCTAGGCCGTGGTTATGGACCTACGAGCGTACAACATGGCAGGCGTCCCGTCGATGGGACCTGGTCGCGCTTCCGAGCTGAGAGGCCGGCGGTGCCCGGCCAGCGTCGTCATCGCAAGCGCCGGAACAAATCCCATACCACGGTGATTGCTCCTCTCGATTTCCTGGCGGTGACCGGGCGCGGCTTGCTGAGTGCGTGCCAAACTACCGGCTCGCTGGCGCTGTTCGCTCTGGCCGGGCTGACCCATCTCGTTCGCCCACCGTTCTACGGCCGGGTGTTTGCCCGGGTCATGCTGCAAATGGCCTATTTCAGCCTTCCCGTGGTGGCGTTGACGGCGATCTTCACCGGTATGGTGCTCGCCTTACAGTCCTACACAGGATTTTCCCGCTTCTCGGCCGAGAGCGCCGTGGCGAATGTCGTGGTGCTATCGATTACCCGGGAATTGGGTCCGGTCCTGGCCGGGCTCATGGTGGCGGGCCGGGTCGGCGCCGCGATGGCGGCCGAGATCGGCACGATGCGTGTCACCGACCAGATTGACGCTCTGGCCACCCTCTCGACCAACCCGATGAAGTACCTGGTCGCGCCCAGGCTCTTGGCCGGAGTGATCTCGCTTCCTCTGCTGGTTGTTGTTGCGGATATCCTCGGCGTGATGGGCGGCTATATCGTCTCAACCCTGAAGCTGGGCTTCAACGCGGAGACTTATCTGACCCGCACTATGAACTTCCTCGAACCGATGGATGTAATCTCCGGCCTGGTCAAAGCCGCGGTGTTTGGCTTCATCATTGCATTGATGGGCTGCTATCAAGGCTATCATAGCCGCGGCGGCGCCGAGGGTGTCGGCTCGGCAACAACCTCTGCGGTCGTCGCTGCCTCAATTCTCATCCTTGGGTTCGATTATTTCCTTACGGAGATGTTCTTCGCCCGATGACGACGGCCAAAATCAGGGTGCGCGGCTTGCGAAAGTCGTTTGGGGGGAAGCGGGTTCTCGAGGGGGTGGACCTAGAGATAATGCCCAGCACCTCTATGGTCGTGATCGGCGGATCTGGCAGCGGCAAATCCGTGCTGGTGAAATGCATCCTCGGCCTGATCGAGCCTGAGGCCGGGGAAATTGAGATCGATGGGCAGGACATCCTGGAGCTGTCGCGAGCGGATCAGGAGGAAGTTCGTGGCCGTATGGGCATGCTTTTCCAAAATGGGGCGCTCTTTGATAGCCTGCAGGTATGGGAAAACATTGGTTTCGGCTTGATTGCACGGGGTAAATCGACGCGATCGCAAGCACGTGAAAGAGCGACGGAGCTTTTGACGATGGTGGGCCTGGGCGCGGGCGTCCGGGATCTCTACCCTTCCGAGCTTTCGGGCGGCATGCAGAAACGTGTGGCGCTAGCCCGCGCGATTGCGGCGGAGCCGGATATTTTGTTTTTCGATGAACCTACAACCGGCCTTGATCCGATCATGGGGGCGGTAATCGACGACTTGATTATGGAGTTGGTGAGAGGCACGGGAAGTACCACGGTCGCGATCACGCACGACATGGCTAGCGCTCGCCGGATCGGCGATTCCGCCGCGATGCTTTATCAAGGCCAGATCGTGTGGACGGGTCCGGCGACCAAACTCATGAATAGTGGGAACCCACTCGTCGATCAGTTTACGCATGGGAGACTGGAAGGACCAATCGAGGTCGAAGTGTCTCGCGAATGAAGGAGCGAGGATCACCGGAGGGGTGCTGCTTGTTATCGGTTCGGCTGCATGCTGGATTGGCGTGCAGCTCAGGAGGAGCCGGCGCACAGCCTATCTTGCTCTTGTTGGCGAGTGCAATTATGTGCCGTTGCTGGCGAGCATAAAGACATGACGACTGATATCACGCCCGGCGGCCGCACCGTTGATATTACGAGCGAACACAGATGACTCCGATGTCGCCAGGTTTCTTCCGGAGCCTGGTCCGAGGTTGCTCATACGAGTGCCTTACACTGAGTTCCAGCACGGGGTACCCTGATTCGGAATGAGGAGCGCTGCCATAAATTCGGGTTTCCTGCTGCTCGGCGCTTTATTTGCCGCGCGATTAGCCCTGGCCGGGAGCGAGGCTCTTACAAATGATGAGCAAGTAACCGGGCTATTTTTGCAGAGCTGTATGGCATACCAAGGCAATGCTGAAGGTTTGCGCAAATGGGCCGACGGGAGTCGCCTCCATCCCTTGCCCGATAAAGTACAGGATCGTTTTCTAAATGGCCTACCCGGCGTTGTATATGATGCGAGCAATGAGCCGGGCAAACTGGTAGTTGTTTCAAATGACGATGGTACCTGCTCGGTTGTAACGGAAGAGGCTGATCCCGGCGCCGTGGTTAGCGCCTTGGAGAGAGACCTGCGCGATGCGGGCATCACATTCCAGAAGGTGAGTGAAAAGCAGGATCCTCTGGAGAACGCCCTGACGCATCGAATTTACGACATTACCCACGGGGACCGGACCTGGAGCATTTTGGTCAGCACAGCCGGCGGCGAGCATGGCGGTCAGGCAATGCTGACTACGTCACGGTGAGTCTGCCTCGGTTGATGATGGCACAGGTTGTTCAGGATCGCCCGGTCTGGGATTTGCCGCCGGGGGTGGTTGACGTTCTTGCTTATTTGGGCAGGTGGACTACTCGGCATCAATGAGCCCGGGTCGGCTAACGGGTTCGCTGCCTTTTGCACTGTGTTTGCCATCATGATCGCGCTCAATATTGCCGGAGCAATCTTATCCCCTAGCGGCCCGCCTTAGGTTCGGGCTCGGTGAGCCCTCGCCCCTAAACCCCTCCGGAGCTGGATGCCTACACGGGTTTTCAAACCGAATGGGCGGGTCACGCACCTGCGCCAAAAAAGCCCAGGCCCATGCGCGAGGGGATTTCGCGCGTGGGCCTGAAACTGACGGAGGCGAGACTTCAGTTGCGGAGCGTCTTAACGCGTGGGCTGGTTCACCGCCCAGCTATGGCCGTGGACCAAACCTTCGTCGAATTGCTCGTCTTCTTGGGTCGCGGTTTCCGCCAAACGGCGGCGGGAAAGGGGCCTCGCAAGCTCGTGGCTCGCCCAGCGATGTCTATGCACCAGGCCATCATCAAAATTGTCGTCCGACATCGACCTACTCCTAACGAACTGATGCCGGTTTCCCGGCGCGTGTTGAGTGAATAATTCACATCGTGGCGCCCTGGTTCAACCCTCCGCCAAGCCCGATCCAAGCAATCCCGTATCCAGCTTCACATGATGGCCGTGATATTTGTAAAAACAGTAAAGTTGCCAGGCCGCGAAGCTAAAATGGAGTCCTATGGCGAAACCTGCCTCGCGTTACGTGTGCCAATCCTGCGGCGCGGTTACCGCCAAATGGGCGGGTCGGTGCGAGTCCTGTGGCGCCTGGAACACCATTGCGGAGGAGCCAACCGAAGCCCGGGTGACACCCGCCAGCATACCCGGCCGCAAGCTCACCTTTGCCCATCTCAGCGGAACCGCCTCGGCGCCGGCGCGCTGCCCGACCGGGATTGGGGAGCTTGACCGGGTTTTGGGCAGCGGCCTTGTTCCCGGCTCGGCCGTCCTCATTGGCGGGGATCCAGGTATTGGCAAGTCTACCTTGCTTCTTCAGGCGGCGGCTGCCATGGGACGCGACGGCACGCGCGTCCTCTACATTTCGGGCGAGGAAGCGATCGAGCAGATCCGTCTCCGGGCCGGGCGACTCGGGCTGTCTGGGGCTCCCATCGCGCTCGCGGCGACGATCAATCTGCGCGACATCATGGCCAGCCTCGAGCAGGAAAAAAGCGCCGCTCTGGTCGTGATCGACTCGATCCAAACGATGTGGCTGGAGGGGCTGGATAGCGCTCCGGGCACGGTGGCACAGGTACGCGCCTGTAGTTTCGAGCTGATCCGGCTCGCGAAATCCCGCGGCTTTCCCCTCGTTCTGGTAGGTCACGTCACGAAGGAGGGTGCGCTGGCCGGGCCTCGCGTGCTCGAACACATGGTCGATGCCGTGCTGTATTTCGAAGGCGATCGTGGGCACCAGTTCCGGATTCTTCGTGCGGTCAAGAACCGCTTCGGCGCCATCGATGAGATCGGGGTGTTCGAAATGACCGAGCGGGGGCTGGCCGAAGTACCCAACCCCTCGGCCCTATTCCTTGCCGAACGCCGCGGCAATGTTGCCGGCAGCGCGGTTTTCGCGGGAATAGAAGGCACAAGGCCCGTGCTCGTGGAGGTTCAGGCCCTGCTCGCCGTCAATCCGGGCGGACCACTGCGGCGCTCGGTCGTAGGATGGGATACGGGCCGGCTGGCGATGCTGCTTGCGGTTCTTGAATCCCGGTGCGGGCTCCGGGTTGCCGGATCGGACGTTTACCTCAATGTCGCTGGGGGATTGCGGGTTACCGAACCGGCAGCGGATCTGGCTGTTGCTGCCGCGATCGCCTCGGCCGCATCCGAACAGCCAACCCATCCCGGCGCCGTCTATTTCGGCGAGATCGGACTCTCTGGCGAGGTCCGTCAGGTCGCCCATGCCGAGGCCAGGCTCAAGGAAGCCCATAAACTGGGGTTCGACGCTGTTTGGCTTCCGCGCCGGGTCGGACGCGGAAACCGCCCGCTGCTCGCGCCTGAGGGGATGCGGTTGATGGAAATCGGTCATTTGTCCGATCTCGTCAGCGAATTTGTCCGCCGCGAGTGATAGTGGCGAGGCTGGCATGCGATGATAGTAATACCAGCCGTCCAGTCGGATGACCGATAGCGGTGGAAAATGGCCATGGCGGCTGGTGGTCGCGCTGAGGTCCGCTCTGCCTCCAACCCGGTCGTTCGGTCGAAAGTGCTGGGCACCCCGGAAGCGGACCCGCCGCCGCGTTCCCCTGAGTTTAGGGCCAGCATAAGCCTCTAAGCGAGTGCGGATTTGCCGGACCGGAAGCGCGGGAATGGCACAAAATACCTCCGGTCTAGCCATTCTCGCGGGAGATCGCTCGCTAAGGCCGAATCGAGGATTGCCGCCCCGCCTCCTCAGGGAGATGTACGGCAAACAGGAGAATACTGAAAAAATTTCTGTGGACGTGAGCGCCCACCGGCCCTACAGACCGGTCGGAAGGCGGCGAAACCGAGGGGCTACAATGAGCGAAAGTTTACAGCTTTTTATCGAGCTTATGAACTCTCGGAACCTCCACGAGGTCGGAACGGCGCTCGACGACTACGCGCAGGCGCAAGTCGGGGGGCAATTGAGCGATTTGCCCTTCAGGTATTTGGGTGGCAGAGAGAACAACCGCGGCCCAGTCGAGGTGATGGAGAGCGTAGAAAACGCCGCTTACGAAAAGATAATGAACGGCTACGATGCTCTAGGGCCTGTTGAGATACATTCATCGTGATCCGATCACAGCAGCCGCAAGATGGATTATCCCCGCGAAACTCTCGTCTGTTTTGTCGCTCCGCATGGCGATTCGCTTGAACTCCTTCAAACGGCCGAAGAAGTTCTCGATCAAATG
>JAFAHH010000120.1 GCA_019237355.1 Acetobacteraceae bacterium
GCTTGATCAGATAGCCGATTTTATACTAGCTCAAGCCGTGCAGTTGATTATCAATAAGCAGGCGGGAACCGTTCTAAATGTGACTAGGTTTTCGCTTGCGGAATTCGCGTTGTATCGTGGTTTCGGAAAAATGCTCAACGATTTGGCCGCACAAGGGGAGCCAGACGGCAGTCGGGTTACGCTGGGAGTGCGATTCCAAAAGAGTGTCGGTGCTGCAATCGACGCAGTGGCGTGCGAGGGGCCACCATCTGAACATCAACAACAGCCATCAAGCGCTCCTTCATTTTGAATTCTGGGCGTCATTGCCTGAGTGGATAAGAGAGCGAACGCCTCCACATCCCTCTGAACTCATTATGCGGCGATTGGCGTCCTGCGCACGATCAAAACCGGCTTCCGGAATGGCGATCCCGTGAGTCTTGGGGGTGAGTTGCGAAAGTCAGGTCAGGCGTGACTGATAGCGAGACACGGCGCCGGGCTGTCGAGCTTGGCCTGCAGACCGGGGCGTTTACAGAGACCAGGGGTGGCCGGTAAGGTGGACTAAAGCCGCGTTTGCAAGAGCAGGGGATCTTGGCAGGTAACGAGGGCATTTGCCAGCGTTCGGCGCCATGCCCATCCGCCCTACCCTACGCGCCCGCTACCCGGCGAACTGGTCCGAGATCAGCGCCAGGGTGCGCTTCGCTCGCGCCGGCGGCCTGTGCCAGCACTGTAAGCGCCCGCACTTTGCTACGATCCGCTGCCTGCCAGATGGCCGCTGGTTCGATCCCGCGAGCCGCACATGGCGCAACGGCCGCGGCCGGAATGCACGATGGCCCGATCTGATCGATGCGACGAGAATGCGCATGACCCGTGTCGTACTGGCTGCAGCGCATCTCGACCACGACCCGGCGAACAACCGCCTGCGCAATCTGAGGGCCATGTGCCAGCGATGCCATATGCTGCACGACCGGCCGCATCATGTGCTGCAGCGATGGATCACTTACCGGGCCCGCTACGCGATGGGGGATTTGTTCCTGGGGGAGTATGTCAATGCGGTGTCACGGTAAGCCGATATGCTGCGTTCCAACTGGCGGCCTTCAAACCGGCCTAGTCAGAAGTTCTTGCCCTTCCTACGCTTAAAACCAGCAATCCGAGCCCAAGCAGGCCGGAACCGAGCAAGGTGAAAGAAGCGGGTTCGGGTATGCCCGCCGGGGTGGCGAGGAAACCATGCGTGCTGTGAAGGCCCGTGCCGTCTGAGTATATTCCAACAATCTGGCCGGCGTTGTTGATCCCATACGCCGACGTTCCAAGCTCTCCTAACGATGGTGTCAGAAACTCTGGGGGCGGCGCCGCTCCAGGCACGTCAATAGTGGTGATGATACCGTTGCTATCGAGAAACCCGTGATCACTGGTGGATTCCCGGTATCCTCCCACAATCTGGCTGTTGTTATTAATGCCAAGTGCGCTGGTGAAGGTCCCATTGACGTCAATGGGGCTGAAGGCCCCAGCGCTGTCGAGAAAGCCATGTCCTCCGTTACTATCGACGTAGTTCCCAACGATTTGGCCGGCATCATTGATGCCAAAGGCTTCGGTAGTAAACGCTCCCGGCACGGAAATGGGGCTAAAGACGCCAGCAGCATAGAGAAAGGCGTGCCCGGAGCCGTCATTTAGAACGATCTCCCCCGCGTTGTTGATGCTTTGGGCTGTGGTGCTTCCTGCTCCGGGCACATCGAGAGTATTGAAATTGCCCGCATCATAGACAAAGCCGTGTTCGCCGCCGCCGCTTCGTGCGAAGTAAGCCCCGACAATCTGGCCAGCGTCGTTGATGCCGAAAGCCTGGGTGAAGCCCGCTCCGGGCACGTCAATGTTCCTGAAGCTACCGTGGTCGTAGAGAAAGCCGTGAAAGGTAAAGGTGCTGCCGTCGACGTAGTTCCCAACGATTTGGCCGGCATCGTTGATGCCAAAGGCGGTATTCCGGCTCCCTCCAGGGAAATCGATGGTGCTGAACGTGTAAGTGGCCGCTTCCGCCACCTCCGCCGCCAACAGCACGGCACCGCCGGCCAAAATCCCTGCAATCCGCGAAGTATAGTTCATTCCGCCTTCCCCCCTTTGAAGCGAGCGTCTCACCTCTGCCGGAGCACGCCAAGGTATGTGCCCAGGGAGGTGCCAACCCAGCTCGGCATTCGCTGGCTCCGCGTAGGATAATCCCGCCTGGGGGCAACCTGCACCGCCTGAAACAAATCGGGGGAAACTATGTCGAAGCGCACCTTCTTTGCTCGCGCGCTAAAGAGAGCACGCGAAGGGACGACCGAAATCGTCTCAGGCGTCCAAATCCTGAGAAATTGCTTTACCGATTCCGGGCGCGGTTAATCCGTCGATTAGCCCCTCGCCTTTTCGGGGACTCTCTGGCCTCGCCTCCTTGAGCTTGTCGTGAAGCAGGGCATTGACGTGATGACCTATGCGCTTCTGCACCGGGAGGCCGGCTTCCTTCATCGCCATGATGACCGCCGCGATCTCGCGGAAATCGATGGTTGGTTTAGCCGGGAGATTAGCCTCAGGCTTTCCTGGGGTTTGACCGGTAAAGCCAGGAGGGATTAGCCGTTCTCCGGCCTCCAGATTAGCGAGCTGGTTAATCGCCCGGCTTAGCCACTCGCCCATGGTTTCACCATTGCGATTAGCAGCTTTTTTGGCGGCTTCCCAAGCTTTTACGGATACTTGCTTGACGTTGATAACCGTCTTCTCATCATCCGGATTATCCATAGGTTAAGCCTCCGGCTTGCCCGTGCGCTTTACTGCCGGATTAGCCGATTCGGCAACCTGGGATTAGCCACCGCCTGCGGAACGACTTTACCTGTTTTGGGCCCGGCTAAACCTGGATTAGCGCGGGCTGTGTGCTGCTAGCTTCGCCTAGCTGCCACACCATGGCTGGCCGGCATTGGGCCTCGCCGTGGCCGAGGGGCTGTCTTATCACGGGAATAACCGCTGGCGCCTCGGGCCCGCCTCAGTCAGCCGCCATACCCTCGCGGAACCATCTGCGGTCGCCTTCCAGCGGCCTTGCCGCACGGCATGTTTCCGGACCTGGCGGGCAGCACCTTCAATGCAGCGAACGGCCGGAGCAAGCGGACGCCGGGCCGGAGGGGGAAACGGGGCGTTGCGTTCTGGCTAAACCCGGCCGCGTTCGAGGAGGAGCGCTCGGTGCAAAGCCTGATGGAGGAGGCGACCGACCTACTGTTCCAAAGCCGCGGCAAGCACCGGATTGCACGAGCGGAGGAGGCGAGCAAGAGTGACTGAACGCCGGAAACCGGCGATCCAAAAGAACGCCTGCCGTTCTGAAACAGGCACCCATGATTGGAGGAAAGGTCAATGCGACCGCGCACATACATGCTATCCGCCTTCGCACTGAGCGCCGCAATCGTTCTCGGGATACCGGCAAGGGCCGCCGATTTGCCGAAAGAAGGGAAATACAAGGGCACAACTTCGGGATACGGCACGTACAAGTCAATTCCAGTCGGGAAAGAGCGGGTTCTGACAGTCTGGGACGAAAACGGCCTTGTGTTGACCGACGGGTTTAGCGATCACATGACGTATCATTGCTGGGGGACGGGGGACATCATCAAGGGCGTCGAACAGGACCAGGGCTATTGCGTGGCGACCGACACCGCAGGCGAACAATTCGTACAAACTGTTACATCGAAGCACGCCGCTGACGCACCGAGTTACGACGTTTCTCTCGTATTTACCTATGGCACTGGGAAATATGCTGGCATAAGCGGCACTGAACAGGATAAATGTCATTCCGGCGAGTTCAAGGCGCCGGAGGGAGCCTACCTCCAACACTGCGAAATTGAGGGCAGTTACAAACTCCCGTAACTCAGTAAGACTGGGCGTGCCGCGAAACCTCCCGTAATCGTCACCGCCAAGCGCCCGAAGCCACGGGCGCCTGAGCAGCCCCAGCCTGAAGCAAAGCCGCTGCGGATCGTCGTGGCCCGGAAGCCGAAATGGCGGCCGGTGGGCAGTAAGCCAGGGCCGCAATCGGATCAGGACTAATTGGAGCGTTGTGCATGGATACCGCCAAAACATAGCGGGTGGTGGACTTGGCAACGCCCTTATTATCTACTGCCGAGCCTGGAATACCGGGGAGGACTGAATGCGCCAATTTCTGGCTGCCGCCACTTTGGCCAGCGCGCTAGGGCTGAACTGCACCGCGGCGCAGGCGCAGCTGCCGGGGCAACTGGGCGCGCTTGGCGGAGCGGCCGGGGGCCTGCCGGCGGTGGGCAATGCCGGCCTCGGAAACACCGCAGGCGTGCTGCAATTCTGCATGAAGAACAACTACCTGAGCGGCGGCGATGCCGGATCGGTTTCCAGCGGGCTGATGGGGCAGCTCGGTGGTCCGGCGAAGGCCAGCCATGACAGCGGTTTCGCCGCGGGCTCCTCAGGCATGCTGCAAACCGGGCAGGGTCAGGGGTTCTCGCTCAGCGGCAGCGGGATGAAGCAGCAGGTAGCCCAGAAGGTGTGTGACCTGGTGCTGCAACACGCGAAGTCCCTTCTCTGATGCCGGCCTGACGCGGGCGTGCCCAGCCCCGACCCTGGGAACGGGCCTAATTCCCCGCGGCTCATGGTGACGCGGCTTGACCGGCTGGCGCGATTCACCCGCGACCTGTTGAATACGCTTGCGGCGATCACCAAACGCAAGGCGGGCTTTCGCTCGCTTGCCGACACATGGGCCGATACGACCACGGCGCATGGCCGTCTCGTGTTGACCGTTCTAGGCGTGCTTGCAGAATTTGAGCGCGATCTAATTCGCACCCGCACGGCAGAAGGCCGCGAGCGGGCGAAAGCGCGCGGCGTGAGACTTGGGCGCAAGCCGAAATTGACACCGCACCAAAAGCAGGAAGCGGCCAAGCGGCGGAATGCCGGCGAAACGCTGGCCGACATTGCCCGCAGCTAC
>JAFAHH010000159.1 GCA_019237355.1 Acetobacteraceae bacterium
CGGCCTGACTCGGCGGCATCGTCGCGCGCAAGCGGCAGGGATTTTGGTCGGGCGTGGCCAGGTTGCGAGGGAGCGTGGCTTGCTGCAAGCCATGCGAGCGAGCGGCCTTGCCATGCGACAGGCCGAGAGTCCCGCCGCGAGCACGGCGATAGACTTGCGACAGGACGAGGCGTTGACACCGGCGAAGTCTTGGTTCATTTGCAAGCAAGTAGGCCTGTCCGGTTTTTCGGGGGCAACTCCACGGGCCTATTCGCTCAGGCGCGGCGATTGGACCCATCTGAGACCAGATAGTCGCTGATGGTTGTCGATGAGCGACCCTAGAGTTGGCCGGTTAGCACGGCTTGGGCCTGCATCCTGTCGAAAACATGGGATGTGGGCGGCACCGCTTTGCGCGATACCGCCCACCTGGCGCTAGACCGGTCGACTACTCGGCTTTACGCGAACCGGAAGTCACTGATCCACAGGCTCGCCGCAGAAACGCCGGTCAGCGTGATCGAATTAGCGCTGTCGAGCGAGATGACCGCGCCAGTCGGACCCTGCGTTATGTGAGACATTAGTTGAGTGAACGTGGTGAATTTTGAGCCGCTGAGCTCGATCACATCGTGCGATTGAGTCCCCACTGCTGCAGTGGTCTCGAAGTTCGTGATGGTGTCATTCCCAGAGCCCGGCAGGAACGCGAACACATCGCTTTGGCCCTTGGTGCCAGTCAGGATGTCCGCTCCGCTACTGCCCACAATGAACTTGCTGGCACTGTTTCCCGTATTGCCGGCGAGATCCGTGGCACCCACCAAGTAGCTGTTGATGGATGCAAGATTGATGGGCGCCGTGACACTCCAACCACCGTTAGCCGTGGCGGTGGTGCTCGCTAGCAGACTAGAGTCGGCAGCATTGTAGAGCTTCACCGAGCTATTTGCTTCTGATGTCCCCGTAAAGGTAATCGTGCCATTGCTGGCGACGATTTGGCCGACTGTTGGCTTGGGCGCCTGAGTGTCCAAGCTGAACGTAACCTGAGCGGTCCCTGTGTTCCCCGCGAGGTCTGTTTCCGAAGCCGTAAGCGTGTAGGTGCCATCCTTCAGGTTGAGCACCGACTTCGGCACACTCCATTTGCCGCTAGCGTCAGCCGTAGCTACGGCGATTTGTGTGCTGCCGTTCAGGATCTTCACCGTGGCATTCGCGCTCGCCGTTCCACTGAGGGAGTCATCCGCCGTGATACCGTCGGTGGACGATGTGCCCGTATCGTTGGAAAGGTGCGCCGTCACCGCCGGTGGCTGGGTGTCGACGACCAGTTTGGTATCGAGATTGACGCCAGTGCTGTCGAGGGCGTTGCCTGCCGCATCGGTAATCGTGCCGCCGGTCAGCCCGGTCACGAGCAGGTCCGCTACGCTGGCGTCGCTGCCTGCCACCGTATAGGTGAAGGTCAATGCGTTGGTGCCGGACCCGCTGCTATACGTCGCAGTACCGCCGTCATTCAACGTGAGGCTTGGGGTACCCGCAACCATAACCGACTTGCTCGTGGAAACGGTAAAGGTTACGTTTTTGCCCGCATTCAGGGTGGTGCCGGGTGCGATGTCGTCAGCCAGCGCAGTAACGGTCGGGGCGACCGGATCGAGGATAAGGTCGAGGGCAGCCGAGGCGGCGCTGACATTCCCCGCACTATCTGTCGCTTTGGCCGTGAAGCTGTGAGTGCCAGCCGACAACCCGGTCGTCGTATAAGTCCAGGTTCCATCGCTCGCTGAGATTGTAGCCAGCGGCACCAAGCTAGCCCCATCGTAGAGTGTTACGGTGCTGCCTTTCTCCGCCGTTCCGACCAAGGTGACTTGGTGCGATGCATCACCCGCCGTGATCTTGTCCCCTGCAACGCCTGTGTCCGGGGTGAACCCATCGATGACGGGTGCGGCTGGCGCGGTCTCGTCTAACATGTAGCTCACGACGTTGCTGATGCCAGCATTACCCGCAGCATCGGTGTCGCTTGCCGTCAGGCTGTGGACGCCCTCGCCGCTAAGAGTGACCGCAATGCTCCAAGTCCCATCCTGGGCTACTGTGGCCGTGCCGAGCGGAGTGGTGCCGTCCAGGACGGTGACCATGGTGCCACCCTCGCCCTTACCGATAATCGTTTGCCCCGGCTGGTTGGTCAGCCCGCCGGCGCTGGTAATCGCGACGGTGGGCGCCATCGTGTCCAGCGTGTAGCTGACTGCGTTGCTAGTAGCCGTGTTGCCGGCAGCGTCGGTGTCCCACGCGGTCAGGGTATGCACGCCATCGCCCGTCAGGGTTACGCTGGCGCTCCATGCGCCATTCTGGTCCACCGTAGCGGAGCCGAGAATGGTGGTTCCGTCCAGCACAGCAACCGTGCTGCCAGCGCCGGCCCTATCGACGGTGCCCGCGATGGTTTGCGCCGCCTGATTGGTCAGCCCGCCGGCGCTGGTGATCGCGACGGTTGGCGGCGTGGTGTCGAGTGTGTAGGTGACCGCGGTGCTGGTGCCGGTGTTACCCGCAGCATCGGTGTCGCGCGCCGTAAGGTTATGCA
>JAFAHH010000319.1 GCA_019237355.1 Acetobacteraceae bacterium
TGTCGTTGCCAAGGACGTTGTTCCTCATTCGTGTTTCATTGTGCTTGCGTCCGGGCGAGCGGCGTCAAGCCCAAGCCGCCTTCGGCGGTCGCTGCGCGAGGCTTGACTCCGCCCACCCGGCCGAAGCGGTGGCTCGGGAATGATTCAGGGACAGATGCGATCAC
Organism: Acetobacteraceae bacterium; assembly: GCA_019237355.1. GTDB lineage: Bacteria > Pseudomonadota > Alphaproteobacteria > Acetobacterales > Acetobacteraceae > JAFAHH01. The sequence continues at coordinate 165 of JAFAHH010000319.1, forward strand.
CGTCGCACGCAGCTGGTGCGTCAAGCGGCTGACCGGCGGGTTACCGCGCAGGGCGGCATGCGGCCGCTGGTGGTTATAGAGTTCGATCCACGACCGCATGGCGCCGGCACGCTCGGCCGAGCTGTGGAAGGGCTGCGCGTAGGCCCATTCGCGTAAGCTGGTTTGAATGAAGCGCTCGGCCTTGCCGCCCGTCAGCTCGGCCAGAAGCTCGGTATGGGCGGGATAGAAGTGCCCACCCGCATGCAGCGCGGCCTTGTTGATCGGCGCCGTGCAAATCGCATCGATCGCACCGGACTGCGCCAGCTCCACCGCACGCACGATGTATTGGTAAGCCGCATCCCCCCGCCACCGCCGATAGTTCCCCAAACGGAAGACCCGGCGGGATCAAGCCGAGGTCGATGCAGTCGACCGTGCCCGGCGTGTATCGCCCTTCCTCCGGCTGGGTAATGGGATGCACCTCCAGCCGCACCCCGGCGATTCGCCCCACTTCAGCAAGCCGCCCCGCATCGCCGATCACCAACGGCCGGCAGCGCTCGTAAAGCCGCTCATGGGTAAGGCTCTTCATAATCACTTCCGGGCCAATGCCTGCGGCGTCGCCCATCGTGATCGCGATCAACGGCCGGCTCATTCTACGATTGCCCCCTGCGCGCCTTCGGTCTGTCTCCATGCATGAGTCATTCGGGAAACTTTACTGCCGCAAGCCGTGCGCCAGGCACTCCCCAGGCCAGCCGCGGCACAGGCGATCCCGCAATCAGCGGCACCCGTGAGATCGTCTGATATGATAAGCATGCTCACCGCACCGGCCGCTCCGCTGGCGGATAACGGCGTAAGATCCGGAGCATGATTACCATTGCCGGCACAGCGGCGAACATGGTGATCGAATAGAATGCCTTCCAGCCAACCGCCTGGGCCAAAAATCCAGACAGCCCGCCGACGGTGCGCAGGGCAACCGCCGCAAGCGAGGAGAGCAGCGCATACTGGGTGGCTGTATACGCGACCGAGCACAGGCCCGAAAGGTACGTTATGAAAGCAGCATCGGCCATGCCTTCCGCGAAGGCCTCGGCCACTACCGTCAGGAACAACACATGCCGCTCGCCCGCGGAATAGGCCAGCAGCACATACATAGCCATCGCGAGCGTCTGGATGATGCCCGTGCCCAGTAAAGCGCGCCCGACGCCCAGGCGCGCAACCAGCCATCCGCCCAGGGCAGTTCCCACGAAAGTGGCGCCCAAAGAATACGGCCCGTTCGCGACCGCAATCGAAGCCCGGTCAAACCCAAGATCGTGGTAAAACGGCGCGGTCATTACCCCCGCCATTGCCTCCCCCAGCTTGAACAGGGCCACGAAGGCGAGAATTGTCGGAGCCCCTGGCCGGGTCAGGAACTCGCGGAGGGGCGCAACCACCGAGGCTGACAGGCGCTGCAGAAAGCCCTGAACCAAGCGCACGGCGGCGCCCGACAATGGCTCGGGCGCCATCAACGTAATCAGCGGCCCAACCCCCACCATCGCGGCCACGCCCAGCAACGCGCCATGCCATCCCACGATATCGGCGGCCTTGATTGCGCCGGCGCCCGAGAGCAGCAGCGCCGTCCGGTATCCCCAAACATACGCGGCCATGGCCATGCCTTGCTGCCGCGGCGGAAATGTCTCGATCCGCCAGGCATCGATCGCGATATCCTGGGTTGCTGAGAGAAATGCCACGAGCGCAGCCGCGGATATGGCGGCGAGTGGCGCGGCCGCGGGCTGTGAGATCGCCAGCAGAACGCAGGCGCAGGCAAGGCAGGGCTGGATCGCCAAAAGCCAGCCGCGCCGCCGCCCAAACCCGGCCAGGGGGCCCGGCGGGGGCTGGTCCAGCATCGGTGCCCAGAGAAATTTGAGTGAGTAGGCGAGACCGATATTCGCAGTCAGCCCGATCGCCGCGAGCGACACGCCGCCTTCAGAGAGCCAGAGCCGGAACGTAAATCCGGAGAGGGGTAGTGGCAGCCCGGCCACAAACCCGTAGGCTCCCATCAGCCATAAGAGGCTACGGGCAGCCCGTGCGTCGCCGACCGAAATCGCGGCGGAAGCGGTATCCGGCATCGCGCTTACTTCGGCCAGCCTGGCTGATTCGGCAAGCCGGTCACATCGGAGTGAACCGGCCGCTCGGGCCCGGCTCGCGTCGACAAGTTCCGCGTGCATGAGCCACACGCGCCTTTGCCTTAATGCCCCTGGGCCGGTAATCCAACGCCATGGACGAAACCGGCCTTCTCGCGCTGGCAACGGAGCTCGCTCACCGGGCCAGCGAAGCGATCATCGCAGTACGAGCCCGCGGGTTCGAGGTGCGGGCCAAAAGCGACAAGTCACCCGTAACCGAGGCGGATCACGCGGCAGAATCTATTATCGCGGAGGGGCTCCGCCGGGCAACGCCGGAAATCCCCGTAATCGCCGAGGAGGAAATAGCAGCCGGCCGCCTGGTCACTGTCGGCTGTGAGTTCTGGCTGGTCGATCCGCTGGACGGGACGCGCGAATTCGCAGCCGGACGCGACGAGTTCACGGTCAATATCGGGCTCGTGCGGGATAGGCGCCCGGTGCTTGGCGTTGTAGCCGTGCCGGCATACCGCGAGCTATTCATGGCCATCCCGGGCCGGGGTGCCTGGAAACGGACGCGGGAAGGCGACACCCCGATCAGTGCGCGCAAGCCGCCGCCGAGCGGCATGGCCGTGCTCGCCAGCCGGCACTACGCCAAGGACCCGCAGCTCCCAATCTTTTTGCAGGGAAAGCGGGTGGCCTCGGTGCGCCACATCGGCTCGGCGGTAAAATTCTGCCGCCTTGCCGAGGGCGAAGCAGATCTCTATCCGCGGTTTGGCCGTACCATGGAGTGGGATACCGCAGGGCCTCAGGCAGTTCTGGAAGCCGCCGGTGGCCACCTATTCTTGCTAACCGGCGGAGGTCCCCTCAGCTATGGCAAACCGGGCTGGGAAAATCCGGCATTCGTTTGCACGGGCCGGGCGCCCCTTTGAACCGAAAGGAACGCGAGCTGATCAGATTCGAGCACCACGCAGGTCAGCCGTCCACCAAACACCAAACCCGTATCGATGCCAATCCGGTTGGGACGGACCACCGGCTCGGCTGACGGCGTATGGCCGTGGACTACGATCGCGCCAAAATCTCCCTTCCAAAACAGGAAAGAATCCCTGATCCATAGTAAATCGTGGGCTGACTGCTGCTCGAGCGGAGTCCCTGGACGTAACCCCGCATGCACGAACAGGTAGCTCCCGACCTGATGAAAGAGCTCGAGGCCTTCAAGGAAGCGGAGATGCAGCGCCGGCACATGCCGGATCCAGTTTCGGCGCTGCGCACCCGGTGGCACACGCCAACTGTCCAGCGTCGCTCGCCCCCCATTGGCGAGCCAGAGCAGACCTGCTCCGTACCACTCCCGATAAAGCGCCGAAAGCGCCATCTGCTCGTGGTTGCCGCGCAGATTGACCCAGCGCACGCCGGGAACATGCGGCCCGGCGATCAAGAAATCGAGCACGCCAGCGCTGTCCGGCCCGCGGTCGATATAGTCACCCAGATGGATAATAGTGACTGATTCGGTTGGGCGCTGGGCGCAGTCCTTCGCGATCAGGTCATGCATAGCGGTTAGAACTGTGGCGCACCCATGGACGTCTCCTATGGCGTAGATCCGGTGGCCATTTGCCAATGATGCTGGAGCCTTGGTGAATTGCAGCACTAAAGTACCTCGAGTTCACATGACATGCGCCCAAGCTCGGCCTGGCTCAAGCTTGGGCTCTTTTGCGTGATGTTTTTCCGGAGCGGGGATGCCCCTGCGCAGGCCGTTATGGACGTCATTCTCGTGCACCAATTGACGAAGCGCTACGGCGAGACCCTCGCCGTCGACGGGATCAGCTTTTCAGTACCAAGAGGCGCGACCGTGGGCTTGCTGGGCGGAAATGGGGCCGGCAAGACGACAACGATTGCCATGCTGCTCGGCTTGTTGATTCCCACATCTGGTAGGATCGAGATTCTCGGTCACGACATGGCTCGCGATCGATTTGCCCCACTTGCTCGAATGAACTTCTCCTCGCCGTATGTGTCTTTACCACAACGACTCACCGTACGGGAGAACCTTCGCGTTTACGGGCATTTGTATAATGTTCCGGCACTCGGCAAGCGCATCGCTGAGCTCGCGGCAGAGCTGGAGCTGGGGCGGCTGCTTGACCGGCCCACAGGGAAGCTCTCCGCTGGTCAGAAGACTCGTGTTTCGCTTGCCAAGGCCCTAATCAACCGGCCGCAATTGCTGCTGCTTGATGAGCCGACGGCAAGCCTGGACCCGGATACCGGCGAACGCGTGCGCACCTGGCTCGAACAGTACCGAGCTGAGAGCGGCTGCACCGTTCTGCTCGCCAGCCACAATATGGGGGAAGTGGAACGCCTGTGCAGCCATGTATTGATGCTGCGGCAGGGGCGTATTGTCGATCGCGGCAGCCCGCAAGACCTCCTCGTCCGTTACGGACGGGACGATATGGAGCAAGTGTTCCTTGACATCGCCCGCAACCGCCAGCGCCTGCACGCGATCCAATGAAGCTGCCGGAAATGCGAGCCTCGGTACGGCGGATGTGGGGCCTCTTGTACCGGCATCTAGCGCTTTATCGCCACTCCTGGCCGCGGTTGCTGGAACTGATGTACTGGCCGGTGCTGCAGATGTGCATCTGGGGCTTCACTGCCTCGTTCTTGGCAAGCCGCGCGGCGAGCCCCGTCGCCATCGCGGGCGGAACCTTCCTTGCTGGTGTATTACTCTGGGAAGTGGCGCTGCGCAGCCAAATGGGGTTTACCATCAGTTTTCTCGAAGAACTGTGGTCGCGGAATCTCGGGCATGTGTTCGTGACCCCACTCCGGCCTTGGGAGCTGGTCGCGGCCTTGGTCGTGATGGGCACGGTGCGCATGCTTACCGGCGTGCTGCCAGCGATTCTGCTGGCTTACTTGCTTTATGCTTACAACCTTTTCGATCTCGGTCCGGTCATCGTGGTGTTCTTTATGAACCTGATGATCATGGGCTGGTGGGTAGCACTGGGCGTGACCTCACTGATTCTCCGCCACGGAATGGGCGCCGAGAACCTGGCATGGACGTTGCTGTTTGGCCTTACTCCGTTTTCCGCTGTG
>JAFAHH010000323.1 GCA_019237355.1 Acetobacteraceae bacterium
CGCTCGCCAGCGGTGGTGGCAGCCACGGCGAACACGTGCGGCGGACGCGCGATGCCGGCGGTAGGGTTTGCGAAATCTGCTTGGCGGCGACGCGGTTCGTGACCGAAGCACAGGCGGCGGCCGAAATGGAAAGCCGCTACGCGACGCGGCGCGCCTGACGATCCCGCTCAGGTTGACTCAGCGCCAGCTTAACCCGCAATCCTGCTGTTCTCGCTGTTTTTCCGGAGATTTACAGCGACGCCGGGCGCGTTTTCGGCAGAAATCCTGGAGTGTGGGTGGCACGGCGGGCAAAATAACAGCGAGAGTTGCCGCTGTTTTCGCTGTTTCTCGCTGTTCTTTTCCGGTGCAGCTCCAATTACGGTCCGGGATTGGAATTGTCGGGCAGCGAGGGGATCGCCTGCAGATAGGTGTAGATCGCGATCAGATCACTGTCGGTTTTCCAGCGATAGAGCGGCCACGACATCACTTGCAGCAGATCACCGGGCGGATCCCTCGGATCGTGGCCGGTGTGCATGACTTCGAGAAATCCCGCCAAAGTCAGTCCTGCTGGTCTGTCCCTCTTGTCGGGGGTGATGTTCGCGGAGGTGAACATCCCAGCGGGCGTCGTAAACACTCGGCCACCCGACAGATATTCTGCGGTATTAATCTGCTCCGGCTCCCCGTTGTAGGGGTTGCCTGTCGTTGTCCAGTTCGGGTGCGTGTGGCAATCATTGCAGCCGGTCGTATTCACCAAATAGCTGCCGAGGCCGACCGTCGCCCAGTCTTTGCCCTTCAGGTTCAGGGGTATCCCCTGATTCGCCGCAATCTCATAGCCGCGCAGAATCTGATCCAGTAGCTTAGCGCGCGCTGCTGATCCACACAGCAGTGTCGCTAACACTAAAGCGGCGAACCAGATTACCGGCAGCGAGACAATGTGCTGTTGCATTCGCAAACCCTTCCGCGCGCTCGTACGCCCGAGCCCGCTTGTAGCCGCCGATGCGTCAACAAACTGTCAAGGCAGCCGAGGACAGGAGGTCCGCGTCAGGGTCGGCTGTGGCAACGCAGCTGGCCCGGTGTAGTTCGGGCCAGCTTTGGGAAGACGAACTACTCCGGTTTGAAGCAGTAGGCCGCGAGCTTGTTGCCGTCGAGATCGCGCACATAACCGGCATAGGCAGTGGGATGCCAGCTGCGCGGCCCGACCGCGCCTTCGTCCTGGCCGCCGAGTTCGAGAGCGGCTTTGTGAAAGGCCGCGACCGCCGCCCGGCTCGGCGCGGCAAAGCTGATCGTCCCGCCATTCGCAAAGCTCGCGGGTTGCCCATTGGCCGGTTTCAGCACAAAGAATTCCGGCGCCGATTCGCCCCAGATCGACCCGTTGTCGCCGAGATCGTTGAGACGCTTGTACCCGAGCGGAGCCAGCACCTTGTCGTAAAAGTTCCGGGCCCGTTGCAGGTCGTTGGTGCCGACCGTGACGTGCGTAAAGATTGCCATTGAGTCCCTCCTCGAAAGAGTTGGTGTGCGCTTTTCTTGGAAACCGAAGCGCTGCCGGCAGAGGCGCCCACAGGCGGCCTCCGCTGGAGAGCGGGGCGAACCCCTGAGCCTCCTCGAGCCAAGGTATCAGTTTTGGAAGCGCTGGTAAACGGCGCTTCCGGACTCTGCTCGCGAACATGCGGGCGCAGTTTCGAACAATTAACCGCGAATTTCCCTGACTTAACTATCAATTTCGCGGCAGTTTTGATCTTTCTCGGGTAATTTCGGCCGCACGACACAGTGCCGGTTCCAGCTGGCAAATCTAGCTAAGTGGAGCAATAATGTTGTCCGATTACGAAGTTGGGCGCGCCGCGGCCGCGTTGGTGCACGAGTTCGGCGAGTACGCGGAAGTCGAGGCCGCGAGATACGCCGATCTCATGCTCGGGCAAAGCAACCGGCCGGGTTTGCTGATTTGGGCGCGGATCTGGCGCACGATCGCCGAAATGCATCCCGCTCAAAAAGGGTTGCCGCATTGATGCGGCAGGAAATTGACAACGCCTCGGCACTATAGGCGGTGCAGGAATTCGATAATCGCGGCATTGACTTCCGCCGCCCGCTCCTGCTGGGTCCAGTGGCCGCAGCCCGGCAAGATGACCGTTCCGCGCAGCATCGGCACGAACTGCGCCAGGTTAGGGATCAACTGGTCCATGCCACGGAACGCCATGACGAGGTCGCGGTCGCCCGCGATATAGAGCGCGGGAACCGTCACCTTTGCGCCGGCGAAGGGGGCGAGGAGTTCCCAGTTGCGGTCGATGTTGCGATACCAGTTGAGCCCGCCGCGAAATCCGGTGCGCGCGAATTCCGCCGCATAGAAGTCGATGTCTGCCTCCGCGAGCCAGGGCGGCAAATTCTGAGCGAACTGGCCGGCAGCCATTAGCGCTCCCAGCCCCCCGGCGCGCGGCACCATGCCGACCGCATCTTTGGGAAGACGAAGCGGAAAGTCCCCGGAATTGCCGTAAATGATGCCGCGCAGCGAACGGCGGACGTCGCGCTCGAGATCTGTTTCGGCGCTGCCGGGGGCTTGGAAATAGAGTTGATAGAACACGGCGTCTTCGGTCTGCGGCATTACCGTTGTGGGCCGCACGGATCCGCGAGGCCGAA
>JAFAHH010000357.1 GCA_019237355.1 Acetobacteraceae bacterium
ACCTTCCGCCCGTGCTGGTCAATGCGTTCATCTCCGACTTCATCGGCAAGGCGCTCACCATCACTGGCGATTGGAACTATGACAGTCACCTCTACGCGCTCCTGCTCGGCGCTCCAGGCGAGACGCCTTGGGCGCAGGGCGACGCCAACGTCTGGTTGCGCAACTTCTATCAGAATGCGGTCAACGACCCGCGCAAGCTCTATGTCCGCATTAACCGGCAAGCGAAGGTCACCAGCGTAATCAAGCTCCCTACCGAGGATTGGTATGAAGCGACTTACACGGTTTATGAAGCTCCGCACAACCAGGACAGGGTGACCACCAGCGATTGGAAGGCGACGCTGCGCATTAAGTGGGGCGACGTCACAGACACCGATCAATATGGCCTCTATGCCGACAACCTTGAGATGCAGGAGGAAACCAAATGAAGTTCTGGGTAGATAACAACCTGAAGCCGGCAATCGGGCTGATGGCTGTTCTGGCCCTCTATATCGCTTGCCTCTCGCTGTTTGGATGCGCCATGCAGCCGCCGCCGGCGCCACCCGATCCGATCGTAGTACCACAGCCGGTCCATCACACCTTCGTGCCGCCCAACCCTTTGGACAGCCTCTCGCCGGCGGTGCGCGCCAACCTGCACAACCCGACGATCATTCACCAGGGCGTGACGACCCTGTTCCCCTATTCGCCTGATGCTCAATACGTCATCGGCTGCCGGCCTTTGCGGCTGACTTCGATCAAGCTCAACCCCGACGAGCACATCAAGAAACACGGACTGAGCATCGGCGACAGCGAGCGCTGGAAGGTTGAAGCCACCGACCAGGAAGTGCGCATAAAACCGCTGGCACCGCTCGGCACCAAGGAAATGACCACCGACCTCGACATCGCCACCGACAAACGCACTTACCTGATAGTGCTGCGCTCACAGGCGAATTACAGCCCCTCGGTCGCCTGGTATTACCCCGCTGACGAGCTGGTCATGTACGCGGCCTATCAGTTAGCCGTCAAGGCCCGCGCCCAGGAAGCACCATGATCTCCACCAATTTCCGCAACCTGCTGTTGTTTGTCGCCTTTGCCGTGCTCGGCGTGGTGGCGTACTACATCATGAAGCCCGACGTTTCCCGTCTCAAGGCGCAAATCGTACCGGCGAGCACCGGCAGTTCAGGCGATGACCCGTCGCACTGGCTGCCCGAGGGCACGCCCATACCTGCCGCCTCACCTGTGGTCATGCCGCAAGCCCAACCGGTTACACCACCTCCACCCAAGCTCCCGCAGCAGGAGAGCGAAGCCGAGCGGCGCCTCAAGGCGGCTTATCTCTCTGACATCGCAGTCGAGGGACCGAATGACAACGAGACCGATATCGCTCCACGGTTGCCGGCCGTCCCATTGTTGGGAGCAGCCGCCCCGCCGCACAGTATCTTCCCCGGGACTTTCATTCATGCCGTGCTGCGTACCGAAGTTAACTCCGACATCCCTGGCCCGGTCGAAGCGCAAGTCGAGCAGGACGTGAGAGACACCAACACCGGCAGTGAGATACTCATACCGAAGTATTCGCGGCTCATCGGCCAATACGATAACAACCTGCTATTGACTCAGCAGCGGCTCCTCGTGCTCTGGACCAAGCTCGTGCTACCCAATGGCGCCGAGCGCGAGATCCCGCGATGGCCAGGCGCTGACGCCGCCGGAGCCAACGGTTTTACCGGCCACGTCGATAATCATGCGGTGCGCATCTGGGGACCGTCCATCCTGACCAGCGCCATCATCGCGGCCACGGCTTATGCCACCATGCCCTCGTACAACAACTACGGCCCCAACGCTTACCAGAACATGGCGCAGCAACAGGCGCTCGCGACCGGCGCCTACTCACTGAGCGCTCGCGCACAAGAGCAGCTCAACAGAAAACTTGAGGGAGTCAAGCCGACCATCACCATTCCGCAAGGCTATCCCTTCACCATCATGGTGCGGGACCGCTGGTCTTTCGACGCACCCTATGAGGCAAGCCGATGAATCGTCACACCATCAGCGGCGCCATGGGCGGCATACTCATTGTGTATCTCCTATACGGTGTCGCCGGCCTGCGCTGGAACTTCACCCCCAGCATGCCGACCGGCCTTTGGCGCATCACACATGAGCGCCCTCATCGCGGCAGCTATGTGACCGTCGAGACGCTCATAAAACAAGTGGCCGGCGTACCTGGGGACCGCATTACCTTCAGTGCTGATGGCGTCGCCATCAACGGCAAGCTCTGGCATCAGAGCGCACCCGCAGTGCCGAATCACGCGCCATTCAACACGATCGTGCTGAGTAAAGATCAATGGCTGCTCATGGGCGATAACCCGCTGTCATGGGACGGCCGCTACTGGACCCCGAGCACCGTCATCGCCAACACCGTGGAGCCGGTATGGGTAAAAAAAGCAACAAAGTAACCTCGGTCGATCAGGCCATCCCGTATAGACAATTCCTCGACCTGCCCAATGAGGTGGACGTGCGCGGGCTCGGCTTTACGCTCGGCTTTAACCTCGGCGGGCCTGAGCCCGAGTCCTCCACGCCGGCGACACGGCTGGCGCTCGCGCAACAAGTCATCGCGGCCTTCGGCCGCTTCAATGCCGGCGACATGGTGGACATCATCTTTCATCGCCGGCGGGCGCGGCAGCCACCCTCCCGCATCTATCCCTCCAGGGCGGCTCAACTGGTTGATGCGGAACACCGGGCGGCTGAGTATTGGGTCAACCTGGCGCGGCTCTACCTCACGCACCACTACGCGCATCCGCTCTGGCGCATAGTCCATACCTGGCTTTTCTCGCCGCATCGCCAGGCGCCAACCCGCGAGCAGGCGCGGCGCGACGCTCACGACCGC
>JAFAHH010000359.1 GCA_019237355.1 Acetobacteraceae bacterium
AACCCTCGCAGCCCTGACCGTGGACCCGGCCCTGGTTGGGTCGCCATGGTGCCCCTCCGCCCCGCCGTGCTCGGACATTTGCAATTGAAGCGGCAGAACGCGGCCGGGTTCGCTTCCCTTTGCCGGCCCATGGTGCAGCGCGCTGAGGTTAAACGCGCAGCTCGCCGATGGACATCGGGAACGAGAGGGGAGCCGGGCCGCCTCTGCCGGGTGGGCGACCGCGGTCAGGTCCGATCCGGCGCATCCGGATTGGTCCGCAATTGGAGAAGAGCCGCATGAGCAATATCGGAGTATCCAAGGCGGGCAGCCACACTCTGGCTGAGCGTATCAAACACCTGGGCGACTTCACCACCGATCCGCGCGTCTTGGTCATTTCCGCAATTGCGGTGGTGGTCGGCACGGGCGGGGTGATCGCAGGATTGATCCTGCTCTGGCTTATCCGGCTCGTCACCAACGTGGCCTATTTCGGCGCCTTCACGCTAGCTGACCTCAAGCTCGGCCAAACCCCGCTCGGTGCCGCCGCAATCCTGGTTCCGGTAGTCGGCTCGCTGATCGTTGGCCTGATCGCGCGATACGGAAGCGAGAAGATCCGGGGACACGGCATCCCCGAGGCCATCGAGGCAATCCTGCTCGGGCGCAGCCGGCTGGATGTGAAGGTGGCTATCCTGAAGCCCCTGTCCTCTGCGATTGCGATCGGCACGGGGGGGCCATTCGGCGCTGAGGGACCGATCATCATGACCGGCGGTGCCATCGGGTCGCTGATCGCGCAAACGCTCCCTGTAAGCGACGTGGAGAGGAAAACGCTGCTGGTCGCCGGCGCAGCCGCGGGCATGACGACCGTGTTCGGCACACCAATCGCGGCGATCATGCTGGCGGTCGAGCTGCTGCTGTTCGAGTGGACGCCGCGCAGCTTCGTCCCGGTCGCGACGGCTGCAATCATCGCCGAGGTGGAGCGTCATTGGCTTGGGCTCCCACGCCGCTGTTCCCGTTCAACGGCGGCATGGAGGTGTCGCTGCTCGCGCTCGTTTGCTGGATCGTGATCGGGTTCCTGTCTGGCGCCCTGTCTGGTCTGCTCACGCAACTTGTCTATGCCTGCGAGGATGGATTTCTTAAACTGCCGATCCATTGGATGTGGTGGCCGGCGCTAGCTAGGGGGCCTGGTGGTCGGCATCGGCGGCTGGTTCGACCCGCGGGCGCTCAGCGTCGGTTACGACAACATCGCTCTCATGCTGCAGGGAGGGATGCTGCCGGCTTCGGCGCTTTTGCTTGTCGTGGTGAAGGCGCTCATTTGGTCAGTGGCGCTTGGCTCAGGCACTTCGGGCGGCGTGCTGGCGCCCCTTCTGATTATGGGGGGTGGCCTGGGTGCGGTGCTTGCAACCGTTCTGCCGGCGGCCAGCCCCGGGTTTTGGCCATTGCTGGCGATGTGCGCGACCATGGGCGGCACGATGCGATCGCCCCTGACGGCGACGTTCTTCGAGGTGGAGCTCACCGGCAATACGCGCGTATTGCTGCCGCTGATCGCCTCGTGTGTGACCGCGCAAGTCTTTACTGTCCTGCTGATGCGCCGTTCGATCTTGACCGAAAAGCTCGCCCGGCGCGGCCATCACCTTGTGCGCGAGTACCAGGTTGATCCATTTATGCTGACGCAGGTGCGCGATGTCATGGTGACAAATGTGCAAACGGTGCCCGACACAATGACACTGCATCAGGCAGCGCGCTTCCTGGCCGATCCCGATACGAAGCACCCCAGTTTCCCAATCATCGATGCCGAGCGGCATGTGGTTGGCATCATCGATCCGCCGGCAGTCCTGGCTTGGCGTCGTGCCGGAAAGCATCGTACCAGCACGCTCCGGGAATTGGTCGTCGACCGCCGTAGAGTCCCCGACGCCTATCCAGACGAGCATCTCCAAGAGGTCGTCGACCGCATGATGCAGGCGAATATGGCCCACATGCCGGTCATTTCGCGCACGGACTCTACCCTCGTCGGCTACATTGGCTGGAAGGATCTCTTACGCACCCGGGACAAGAAGCGGGCCGAAGAAACGGAGCGCGTCGTGCTTTATCGCGCTCCTGATGGGATGTCCGGC
>JAFAHH010000370.1 GCA_019237355.1 Acetobacteraceae bacterium
ATCGCCTCCGCCTGCACCGCATCACCCACGGGCACAACGGAAACCGGAGCAGCTGGGCGCGGGGCATCTTCGACCAACATTGCCAGGCGCTCGATTCCAGCCGCCCAGCCGACGGCCGGGGTAGGCGGGCCGCCCATCTCGGCCACCAACCCATCATACCGCCCCCCGGCAAGCACCGTACCTTGCGCGCCGAGCTTGTTGGTGACGAATTCGAATGCCGTGTGCGTGTAATAATCGAGCCCGCGCACGATGCGAGGGTTTTCTCGGTAGGGCACGCCAAAATTTTGCAACTGCTGCTTCAGGCCTGCGTAAAATTGCGCCGCCGGGCCTGTGAGATACGGGCAGATCACCGGTGCACCGGCTACGATGCGCTTATCGGCTTCATCCTTACTATCCAGGATACGAAGGGGATTGCGCTCCAGCCGCTCCAGGCTGTCCTTCGATAAACTGGTCGTATGTGCCGTGAAATGATCGACCAGCCCCTGGCGATAAGCTTGCCGGCTTTCCATGTCGCCTAGGGTGTTGATCTCCAGCACCGTTTCTTCTGCAATCCCGAGTGCCTGGAGGATTTCCCACCCGCAGGCAATCACCTCCGCATCGGCAAGTGGCTCCGCCGGGCCAATCAGCTCAACCCCGATTTGATGGAATTGACGGTAGCGGCCTTTTTGCGGGCGTTCGTAACGGAACATCGGGCCAGCGTAGAAGACCTTCTGCGGCAGGTTCTGGGTCAGGCCGTTGCTCACCAGCGCCCGGCAGATACCGGCGGTGTTTTCCGGCCGTAGCGTGACGGAATCACCCCCACGGTCGGTGAAGGTGTACATCTCTTTTGTCACCACGTCCGACGTCTCGCCGAGGGTGCGGGTAAACACCCGGGTATCTTCGAAAACGGGGGTGGTCCATTCGTCGAAGCCATAAACGGCGGCCACGGCGCGCGCCGTTTCAATCACGTGCGCATGGCGGCGCTGCTCGTCACCGATTAGGTCGCGCGTGCCACGGACGGGCTGTAGGGGGCTCATGTCCTTTGTACACAGAAAAATCGACCCCCCAGCCGGGACCATGAATCAAAATAAAAAATCTCGCAGCAGCGAAAGCCGAACCCGCTCGGCGTCAGAGTCACTTTCAATCTCGCCTGTCCAGCCAGTACGCTAATAAGCGGGTCAAAGCCGTATCGGGCATTGCTTCGGCTGGTAACTGACTCAGGCGCTCGCGGATGATTTCCTGGAGCGGAACTCGGAATCTCCGCGTTTCAAGGATGTATGGCAGACAATTGGAATCCTGCCCACGCCTTAAAAGGCTCATTCCGCTGCTACCTTAACCGCCTGCTCCGCCTTCAGCTCTGCCGCCTTGGCCTCCACCAGCTCCACAATGTGGTCGATCATCCGCGCGCCCTCAATCGTGTGATCGGTTTTACCCGCGCGGTAGATCATGTGCCGGCCGTTGCCGCCTCCGGTCAGGCCCAGATCGGTCATCAGCGCCTCGCCGGGTCCATTCACGACGCATCCGATAATTGAGAGGGTGATCGGCGTTTCGATATGCGCCAGCCGCTCTTCCAGCGTTTGCACGGTCTCGATCACGTTGAACCCTTGCCGGGCACATGACGGACAGGAAATCACCTTGATCCCCCGGTGCCGTAGGCCCAGCGCCTTCAATAGGTCCCAGCCAACCCGCACCTCTTCCTCGGGCTCGGCCGAGAGCGAGACCCGCAGTGTGTCGCCGATCCCAGCCCAGAGTAGGGATCCTAGGCCAATAGCCGACTTAACCGTCCCCATTCGGCGGCCGCCGGCTTCGGTGATGCCGATATGGAGCGGGTGGTCGCAAACTTCCGCGAGTTGCTGATAGGCGGCAACGGCGAGGAACACGTCAGAAGCCTTCACGCTGATCTTGAACTCGTGAAAGTCGTGATCCTGGAGAATCTTCGCGTGCTCGAGCGCGCTCTCGACCAGCGCCTCGGGGTTGGGCTCGCCGTATTTCTCCAGCAGGTGCCTCTCGAGCGACCCGGCGTTCACGCCGATGCGCATTGAGCAGCCATGGTCGCGAGCGGCCTTGATCACCTCGCGAACTCGCTCGGTGCTGCCGATATTGCCCGGGTTAATTCGCAGGCACGCGGCCCCGCTCTCTGCCGCTTCGATGGCGCGCCGGTAATGGAAATGGATATCGGCGACGATGGGCACATCGACCTGCCGCACGATCTGCTTGAGCGCGAGCGCACTCTCCTGATCTGGGCAGGAGACCCGAACGATGTCCGCCCCAGCCGCTTCGGCGCGCTTGATCTGAGCAACGGTGGCGGGAACATCGGTCGTGAGCGTATTCGTCATTGTCTGCACGCTGACTGGCGCCTCGCCGCCCACGGCGACCCGGCCAACATGAATCTGCCGTGAGACGCGCCGGGTGATCTGCTGATAGGGACGATAGTTCATGCATTACCTCTTGCAGAAGGGCTGCGGGCATCGCCCAGACTTGAGATAGTGGGCTTCTATCCACTCAACACTATTGCGGCGAGGGCTGTACCACTGTCGGCTTATTTTGTCCGGGCTGTGTGGCGTTTTTGGTCTGGCTAGCCGCAGCCTGGAGCTGGTCGGTCTGCAATTGGGCCGCCAGCTTTCCTGCTTTGATTGTTTCCGGGTCAAGGGGAATGTCCCGGCGGACCGAGCCAGCGCTGCCCAGCGAAGGCGTCACGACCCCATCCACCACGAGCTCGGTCCCGCCCGCATTCCCGGTTGTGAGGAGCAGGGCCGGCTTGTCTGGCACGGCCCAGGTCTCGCCCCCATGCAGGATGCGGTTTAACAGCAGGGCGCCGCCCTTCTCGCGCACTTGCACCCACGAATCGCTTCCGGCGCGAAGGATGATTCGGCCCTCATCCGGCTTTTTGTCGGGTGTGGATGCCGGGGGTGTCGGCTTAGCAGTCGCCGAAGCTGGAGAGCCGCTGGGTCCTTCCTCGGCGGCTTGCTTCGGGGCAGCAGGAGCCGGAACGGGTGCTGCGGCTGGGGCGGCTGGCTGGGTCTGAACCTGGCTGGGCTGCGCCGGCGTGGCCGGCTGAGTGGGCTGGGGCGACAAAGAAGCGAGCCGCTCGGGTACCGCGGGCACGGTTTCAGCCGGGACCCGGCCTTCGCCGGAAAGGCGATACCACCCCGCATAAGCCGCAGCGACCAGCAGCACACCGACAAACGCGGCGGCTCCGGCCGGCACGCCTCGCTCCTTGGGCGGGGCAGGAAAAATCAGCTCGGGCTTGCGTGCGGCCTGCCCCGCGGCTTCCTTGAACCGCCGAGCGAGCGCTTCGCCATCCAATCCGAGGATCCGGGCGTAGCTTCGCAGGAAACCAAGCGCATACGTTGTTCCGGGGAGATCTTGCAAGCGCCCTTCCTCGAGCGCCTCAAGATAAGCGAGCCGGATGCGTAGCCCAGCCGCGATCTCCGGCAAGTTCCAGCCGAGATGCTCGCGGGCCTGGCGCAAAGCTTCGCCGATCTGGGCGGCATGCTCTTGCGCCGAATCGGGGTTGCCAGGCAAACGGGTCATGGGATCATGCTGCCCCAACAATTTTCGCAAGCGAATCCTCCGGCCTTGCTTTGAAAAGTAAGGCGAGCTGGCGTCTCGAAACAATGCCCACGTTTACGGGCCGCGTCGAATCCGGAATCCTACGCTCTTTGCTCGGAGCCGAGACCATGAGGCACTACTTGGCCGGGTTGGGCATTCTGATCGCCGCGATATCAAGCGAGGCCAGCGGTGCCGGCCCAGCCGCGCTGGAAGCGGGCTCCGTCTGGAAAAACCAGCGCGGCTCAACAATGCGCATCACCCAGCTCGACCAGCAGACCGGTGCCATGAGCGGCAATTTCGTCACGGCCGTGGGTTGCGGCGCTGGGAGGGAGCGGCCGCTGGCCGGGTTTTTCAACCAGGGCGCTCTCGTTTTCGCCGTAACATTCCAGGAATGCGGCTCCGCAACCGCCTGGACCGGCACGCTCAACCCAGCCGGTGATCAAATCACCACCTTGTGGCATCTTGCCCGAGGCGGCGAGGCCAAGTGGGATTCCATCATCGCCGGGGCCGATCAGTTCACGAGGCAATAGGGCGCGGTGCCGAATTTCGTGCTGGAACGAAAGGCCGGGGGCCGGGTGGCTGGAGTCGATGAGGTCGGGCGAGGACCTCTGGCCGGGCCTGTTCTCGCGGCAGCAGTCGTGTTTCCCTCAGGCGTACCACGTAAGCTTGCTCGGCTCATTGATGATTCGAAGAAGCTGGATCCCGAGGCGCGCCTTGCGGCCTTCGACGCCTTACGCAGGTCTGGCCGGGCAGAGATTGGGGTCGGCGCCGCGTCGGTTGCTGAGATCGAGCGGCTCAATATTCTGCACGCGGCACTCCTGGCGATGCGCCGGGCCATCGCGCGGTTGCCCGCATTGCCTGAGTTGGCGCTGGTCGATGGCGACCGGCCCCCGCTACTACCCTGCCCGGTGCGGTGCGTGGTTGGGGGGGATGCTTTATGCCTCTCCATTGCTGCAGCCTCGATCGTGGCCAAGGTGCTCCGCGACCGGGCTATGACCCGGCTTGCGGTTCGTTTCCCCGGCTATGGCTGGGAGTCAAATGTGGGATACGCTACCCCGTTTCATCGGGAGGCGTTGCTGCGACTCGGCGCGACCCGCCACCATCGCTCGAGCTTCGGCACTGTGCGCCAGCTTGAACTGGATCTCCCCGAGCCAAGCGATTGACGCAAATCGGGCGGGCCCGGCACAGTGCGGCCGCCCGGCAACTTAAGGACTGCAGTGGAGATCATCCGCGAACTGCCGCTGGACCAGGTCCTGCTCGGCGATTGCATCCCTTTGATGCGTATGCTGCCGCACGCTTCGGTACACTGCATTTTCGCCGATCCGCCCTACAATCTCCAGCTCCGGGGAGAACTGCGCCGGCCGGACGATAGTCTGGTGGACGGGGTGGACGAAGACTGGGACCGGTTCGCTGATTTCCAGGCGTATGATGCGTTCACGCGCGCATGGCTGACCGAGTGCCGGCGGCTTCTCCGCAAGGATGGCACCATTTGGGTGATCGGCGCCTATCACAACATCTTCCGTCTGGGCGCCATTCTGCAGGATCTCGGCTTTTGGCTCCTGAACGATATAATCTGGCGTAAAGCCAATCCCATGCCGAATTTTCGGGGGCGCCGGTTCACCAATGCGCACGAGACGCTGATTTGGGCAGCGCGCGGCCGCGATAGCCGGCACCGGTTCAATTATCAGGCCATGAAGGCGCTGAACGACGATCTTCAGATGCGGAGCGACTGGCTCCTGCCCTTGTGCACGGGTGCCGAGCGGTTGCGCAATCACCAGGGCCTGAAGCTGCATCCAACGCAGAAGCCGGAGGCGCTGCTACATCGTGTGTTGCTGGCCAGCACCGCGCCCGAGGAGATCGTGCTCGATCCGTTTGCCGGCACGGGTACCACGGCCGTCGTCGCGAAGCGTCTGCACCGGCATTTCATCGCGATCGAGCGCCATCCGGCCTATGCGGAAGCCGCAATCGGCCGCATTCGCCGAACCAAACCCGCGCCCTATGAAGGCCTGGCCACCACGCCTTCCAAGCGGGACGCGCCTCGAGTGGCGTTCGGCAGCCTGGTCGAGCGCGGGATCGTTCCGCCAGGAACCAAATTGTTCGACCGCATGCGCCGGGTCAGGGCGGTCGTCGCGCCGGACGGAACCATTGTTGCCGGGGACCGGCGCGGCTCCATCCATAAGGTGGGCGCAGCGGTGCAGAACGCCCCATCCTGCAACGGCTGGACCTTCTGGCATATAGAACAAGGGGATGCTTTGGTCTCGCTCGATACCTTGCGGGTTACAGCGGAATCCGACTGACCCGGCACGGTTGCAGGACAGCAATTAGAGCAGATCGCGCTTGACTGGAAACGCTTGCGGTTCCAGGAGCGCGTGACCGGGTTCCCATCGCGCCAGCGCGATGGGGGATGATGCTCGTAAAACAAAGCCAGAGAGCACGATCGCTTGAGGCGGAAACGTCGGAAAGCGTGAATCGTGCTCTCGAACAAGACTCGCTAGAGCATGTTTGTTTCTGCTAAAAACAAACATGCTCTAGCAGGCTGCGGAAAAGTGCTGAAGTCGATCGTTCGTAAAGCAATGAAAGAAGGCCAGGGGCTTTGCCCCTGGACCCCAGCAAAGGCACAGCCTTTGCAATCCAATTACTTAGTGGATGGGGTCTGGGGCCTTTCGGCCCCGTCATGCGAACAGCATGCTCCCCGCATGACGGGTCCAGGGCAGAGCCCTGGCCTTCCTTTTTCAGCAGCCTGCTAGGGCGCTTTCACTCAGTTGGCCACCAAAAGATAG